>JAEZNF010000089.1 GCA_023441845.1 Bacillota bacterium
ATCAACATAACTGCAATTAGAATGACTATTATTTTTTTCATATCCAATCCTCCATTTTCAATAGATGTATTATTAGCTCTCTTGAGCCATAAACACTAAAATAGCCCTATCAAGTTCCTCCGACTTATTCAAAACATCCTTATTTAAAAGGTTTTTACCCGTTGCCAAAATTTGTTCAAGCTCGACTCTTTTTGCCGAAATGAGATCCATTATCACCTTAGTGTCCATATCTGCATTCTCCTTACGTATTTCTGCGGCTGAATGACGCCGCCATATCCTTTAACCCAAGTATCCTATTATCTATCCCATTATCTATCCCACTATCTATCCTGTTATCTATCCCACTATCCATCCCACTATCTATCCCGCTATCTATCCTGCTATCTATCCCATTATCTATCCTGCTATCTATCCTGTTATCTATCCCATTATCTATCCTGCTATCTATCCTGTTACCTGAAATGCCGTCAGTGAGCAGGTTTAATTTATAAGACACCATTGACTTACTCCCATCCATTCCGAGGAACTTCAGAAACCCTTTTTCCATCAACTCCTTTCTCACTTCGTAAAATCTTTTCTGCTTGCAAAATCCCGCTTTATATAAAAGCTCGGTATTCGACATCGTGAATGACAGGCTCCCAAGCTCGCAGGCCTTTGTCCAGAGTACATAGAGCATACAAAAACCCGGCTGACCGCACCGGGCTATTCCGCCTATCCTATCAAGCTTTTCCATAAACAATTTCATTGAAATGTCCATTGCTTCCACCTTCTTTTATACTTTTTCCAGCAGGGATTTTGCCACCTTGAAATAGCCCCTGGCATTGGCGTAAATAGGGTCTTCGGTGAATTCCAACTGGTATTCCTTTAAAAACTTCGGCAGGTATTCCGAAAGCGCCAGCGCTCCGCCGCCCACAACAAAGGTGGTATATACCTCATCCTGTATGTTGGGCTTTTCACGGTTCAGCCTGTTTACCAACTTCCTTGAAATGTCGTCGGCAAGCTGCTCATACCTGTACCTTGCGTATGCTGTACCGTCTATAGTCTGCTTTTTATACGGGATTTTACCTCCCTCAAACATAAGGCACTGCATGAGCCTGTGACGGTTCAGCCTGTAACCGCCGTAATCCCTTGCAATATCTTCTATAATCTCATCCAGTGCATGGTATATACCCTTTTCCAGTCCGAAGCACATTGTCCCGACAGAGCGGTTATTCTCCACCGCGCTAATATCGGTCGTTATTGCTCCAATGTCCACCGTCAGCGTCAACCTTCGGGCCAACTCCGACCTTTCCTCAATTACCGATCCTTCACTGTCATACAACTGGTTTATCATAGCCGCCGATCCTTCGGGAATGGCTGCCATGTCCTTTACAATCAGCGTTATTTCGGCGTCATTGAATACAGGATGGTTAAATTTCACCTTATGAGTTCCTTTGACCCTGCTTTTGAACTTCTCCAGCGTGCCTTCCCTGTAAAATTCTTCTGTCGGCAACCCAGACCCCAGGTTTATGTATTCTGTCTTAACAGGGTTTGCCGGGTCAAACAGGCTCAACGCAATAGATGTCAGCAACATAACATAAGTGTCGTTGTTTCCGGCCTTCATGCTGCCCATATGCTTTTCACGGGTGTACTGCCCTCCTTCCCGGAGCGCAAGGTCTCCCACAAAGAAACGTCCCAGAGGTAAACCCCTGCTTTCAATACTCACATCTAGGTAGTCGGCGTATGCCCCCTTCTCCTCTTCATAAAGCCTCCTTTCCCTGCCGGGTGAAATGATATTCTTAAGAGAAAACGCCCCGCTTTCGCTAACTGTCTTGGAATCGCTGTTCCCGATATCCACTCCGAATATTTTGCACATTGCCGTGATCCTCCTTTTAACTTTATTGGGTAAAATAAAACTGTTACAAACGCAAAAAACCGGACAGTTCCGGTTCTATGCATTGTAACAGTATACCCGTATGATAATGTACTATTGGTTCCTTATATAATATTAACAATCTGCTCAAGTTCTTCAGTGTCTTTAAACCTTTTCTCTTAACAGAGAATAGATGTGATTAGCCGATTTTTATTTTTGATCATATTATTTTCAATACTTTATATGATAGTAAACAATTCATTTTAATTTATCAAAATTACAGCCTCAGATTCATCGAGGACAGGCATGCAAATTACTTTGTCTACTACTTTGGTGATTATTTGGTTGGTTACCGGGACGTTTGGTATGTTGACTACTTCGCTGATTTCTTGGCCGGATTTATGTATCTCAATTCTATACCCCTTGCCATTCTTAGTTGTACGGGGTTTCCAATACTCTGAGTCCGGCAAGCTGCTATTATTATGCAAATAGGGACCATATTTATGATTTTTATAGTAAATCCCTTCTTGCAACGCGGATATAAGTACTTTTACAGAACCAGGATCATTTTGCTTTATTTTTAGAGGATTTACTCCTGTTGAATCATATAAATCATTAAAATCCTCACAAGCAGATTCTGATAAAAAAAGTGATATTACATATCCAATTGCTTGTGATCTTCGTTCATCAAAGTGCTTCACATCAAATTTATAGTCCCAACCTCCTGGAGCATAGCCTATTTGAGTAAGATAGGAGGCAAAAAATGAAACAATAAATAGAATTATACTGATAAAGGTAACATAAGAATATAAACAGTTGTACCTGACTTTCAACCAATTTGTACACATCAAGCAGAGCCCGGAAATGGTTGTAAATGCTAACAACAAACCCGGGACTGGATCAGTAGTTATATATTTCAAATACGATGGATACAGGATATACATGAAATCCAAATACCGGTGTAAGTAATCCATATATACATATACCGGACCCAGTAGGATAATAACAATACTAAAAATGAATCTCCTATTAATATTTGAAAACAGAAATTCCTTTATACTCATAAAATTTTTACCCTACCCTTCCCAAGAAGCTTAGTTTATATACTGCACAGATCATCTTGCTAATATACCATATAATCCTATTTATAATTATATATAACAAGTTCACCTTTGTATATATTCCCAGAAAATTATTCTCATTTTAACACTGCTTCTCCAGCAGCGATTATGGTATTACTTTTCCTTCCTGTCACAAAACCCCTTATTCCAGCATATAATTAAGCTTTTGAACTTCACTGGTCATCACATCCGGTAGCACATGAGTATAAACATCAAGTGTATGAGATACGCTTTTATGACCCAATAAAGCCGATACCGTCTTGGGTGCAACTCCTTTTTCAAAAAGCCTTGTTGCGTAAGTGTGTCTCATGGAATGTATGCTTGCCCCTTGTATTCCGGCTTTACCGGCTATCCTTTTAAAAGAACGGGCTGCGTTCCGGGGAATGATTCTGTTCCCCAACGCGGTACAAAACAGCAGGTTATTATCTTCATATATCCCTTCAGCTATTTTTTTCTCATATTCCTGGGCCAGCTTATACCTTGCAAGCATATCAACCGCCGCTTTGGGAATAGGGACTTTTCTTTTACCGCTTGCAGTCTTTGTAGTGTTTTCAACAAAGTAGATGTTTTTCTTTTCATTTTTTGAATTCCTGCTCCGGTTCTTTACCCTAATAAGTGACTGCTTTACCGTTATTGCTCCGTTGTCAAAATCAATGCAGTCCCATGTCAGTCCAAGCAGTTCACCTATTCTTAACCCGCTGATCAGATCCAATTTAAACACAACCTCAAACTGTTCACCCTCCAGAGCATCTATAAAGGCTTTTTCCTCTTCATTTGTGAAAACTCTGATTTCCTTTTGACTGTGCCTGGGTAAAACGACACCTTCGGAAACATTCTTTATGATAAGCTGATTCAGTATTGCCTGCTTCAACGCGCCGTGAAGTATATTTTTGAGCTTTCTTATTAGTGCCGTGGAAGCTCCGCCCTCATATTTCATGTTGATAAATTTCTGAACATCGGATGTTTTCAGATCTTTAAGAGCCATACTTCCAAGTCCGGGCTTCAAATGGCATTTTATATTGGTCTCATAGCTGTCATAGGTGGTAGGCTTTAAAACATTTTTCTTGTATTCCTTAAGCCACACATCCAGCCAATCACCCAGCATTGTATTTGAAGGCTCTACATAATCACCGGTTTTTATCATGGCCAGAACCGGCAGCATCTTTTCAATTACTTCTTTCCTTGTACTGCCGTTAAACCATTTCCTTTTAAGGTTTCCCTTTTCATCTCTCCCCACCACAGCCGCGCCACGCCAAAGGCCTTCCCTGACCTTTATTACAGTGCCTTCGCCATTGCCTCTCTTTTTTCCCATCCAGACAAACACTCCTTATTCCAGTTTCGGTGATTCCAGCCATTTAATAAATGCCAGCTTCGGTATTATCATCCTTCTTCCAACTATCACACAAGGAAATCCCTTACTATGGCACAGCTCGTATGCTTTATTTTTTGACAACCCCATAATTGCCCCAACCTCATCAACCGTCAGAACTAAAGGCAATTCATCCACATTACAACATGAGCTTTTCATATCCAATACCCTCCTTTACATTACCTGGTTGAACTGGAAGGGGAATTTCTTCCCCTTCACCGGGTTTCACGGTTTCCCCTTTGCCCAGTCTATATAAATCAATATAATTTGCTCTAATCGCGTTCATTCGGGCGCCCCGTTGACAATGCTCTTTTCACGCCCCACTGCCAGGGAATACCCAGTCCAAAGAATTATATTCTTTGCATAGGCTAAGGTTCTGCATCCTTATGTGCCTCCGGCTCTTATCCCGGCTCGCTTGTATTGTAGAGTACTTGCATGGACCTGGTAACAATTTGTTCAACCAGTAATTCTAAACACTGTAAGCGCATGCTAAGTGCGAGAAGTATCGCTCCCATGAAAATCAAACAGTCCGGTAAGTGACCGTACATTTTATTATGGCCCTGCTCCGCTTCAAAGCATCACGGCAAAGTTCCCATCAGGACTGCCTTTTCATAGGACATATATGTAACTGGATATTTTCGCTATTCAATTAATCAATATTTTGTTGTCAAGGTTCATTTGGTGGCTTAAGCCGAGGAATAAATAAGGATTATTTCCCGGCTTAAGCCGCCAGGAAAACTTAGGATACAGGCAACTACACCGATTATTTAATCATTGGTTTTCAATTTGATAACTTGACCTTCAAAAAAAATACCGTCTAGCGGTACATCAAGTATATTGGATATATTCTTGGCAAGTCCATAAGATAGTCTTCTTTTACCGTTTTCAAGATTGCAGTAATGCGACTTTGATATTTTAAGACTATGCGCCATATCTTCTTGCGTAATTTCTTTTTCTTCCCGTATCTCTTTTAATGATTTCATATCGGTTACCTCTCATAAGTTTTCATTTTGATAACCTCCATCTTAATTTTAGTTTTCATTTTGAAAACTGTCAAGTATTTTTTTACATTTTGATAACTTGCTTTAAATGTTTTCAAATTGATAATATAATCATTATGCGAGGTGATATAATGGTTTCAGCCCAGAACACGTTTGGGATCAGGCTTAAACAGCTACGTGAGCAAAAGGAAATGACCCAACAAGAGTTGGGGAAATTGTTTAACGTAAGCAAGACAGCTATTTCTCTGTACGAAAGTGGGAAAAGGTTTCCTGATCAGAGTATGCTTAATAAATTAGCTGAATATTTTAATGTTTCATTTGACTTTTTATTTGGGCGGAATGATGATGTTATATCCGGTTCTA
>JAEZNF010000155.1 GCA_023441845.1 Bacillota bacterium
ATCTCCGACTATAAACATCGGTACTTGATTAATTTCACCATCTACTACAAAATTAATGACAGCCTCTGTGATTGAGCGACCATTGGCTCTTGTCTGAACAACAAGCTGTACACTTGCGCTTTGCGCATTAAATGTGCCAAGCCATCCTTCGGCGAATTTCTTAATTTCCGATAGGCCTTCAAAACGGCCATATGGTGCATCTACAACGCAAGGAACGTTCCCAAACAGCTTTTTTTCACAGAAATACCCGGCTGATTCATCTATAAAGCCGTTGCAAACTGCGTTCATAAATTTCAGTTCAGGGGAGTTCGCGTTAATTACTCGTCCCGGTTTTGAGTGAAGCTTTGCAAGTGAGCACTCTTGTCTGATTTTCATAGCATTATTCCTTTCTTTTACTGTTAATCATATTATAACACTTCGGTTCAAAGAAAATTTTTCGATTGTAGAAAAATTTTCTTGCCTCAGCAGTGTTTCAACGAGGCGGGCTGGTAGCAAACTGTATTTGCTGCTCGCCCATGCATCCTGGGAGATATGTTCGCCGCCTGCAAACCAAATCGGTACTCGCCACATATAGAAATGGGGGACATCTTATGCCTCGTTATAGTGTAATTACTTCCTTATGTCCAAGCTAAATCAACCTTTGATTGCACCTGTCATCATACCTTTGATTATTTGCTTTGAGAAGCATGCGTAGATAAGGAGAGCCGGTATAATGGAGACAAACATTGAAGTCATAAGACGTGGGTAGTCTGTTACATAATCTCCCTTGAAGCGCATTAAAGCAAGTGGTAATGTGTATAGCTTTTCTTTATCGAAGAGAACCAGGGAATACGGAAATTCATTCCACACATGAAAGAATGCAATAATACCGCATGTAATCATAACAGGCTTTACAACGGGAAGTATTACTGTAAACAGTGTTCTGGTGAATGAACTGCCGTCGATATACGCAGCTTCCTCAAGCTCTCTTGGAACGGATGTAATGTAACCCATGACCAAAAACGTTGTTGTTGTCAGTTCCATACAAACACACGGCAGAACTGTCGAAAACCAGTAATTATTTATCTTTAATGCAGAAAACATTATATAAGTCGTAACCAGAATTGCATGAATTGGTATGAAGAGACCGCATGAATAAAGACCCGCAATAAATTTCTTAAAACGAAATTTAAACCTTGCAAGAAAATAGCCATTAATAAATGCGAGCAAAATAACAATTAATAAAACACAAACTGTTATACGGATTGTATTGAACATTGATCGCAGCATCGGCACTTTTGTCAGGACATATTCATAATTTGCCGTGTTCAAAAATGAGCCCGGCAGAGCCAGTACATTTGCTGAAAATTCGGTCATTGTTTTAAAAGTTGAGTAGAATATCCATATGACCGGAATAACACATGTAAACGCATATATAGCAGGAATCAGATTAAGTATGATTGTACCGATAGAAGGGAATGGTCTTACGTTCTTTTTTGGAGTTTTCATAACATTAATCCTTCCTTTTCAAAAAGTTTGTAATTCCACTAGTTGTGCCAAGTATGAATAATGTCACAACTAGAATTGCCACCGAAACTGTGCTGCCATAACCCATATTCATTTGAGAGAATGAAACATTGTAAGCATAGAGGGAAAGCACATTGGATGAAAAGCCGGGACCACCGTTTGTCAAAGAAATTATGTGGTCAAATACCTTCATATTTGCTGAGATACAAAGTAGCACGCAAATATAAAGAGTGCCTTTAATCATCGGCAGTGTTATATGCAAAGCCCTTTGTAAGCCGTTTGCACCGTCGATTTCCGCCATCTGATAGATATCCCTGTCAATCGTTGTCATTGCAGAAAGTATGATTACCAGATGAAACCCTACATACTGCCAAACCAGAGGTATACTGACGCATAGCATTACAGTTTCCTTCTGAGCAAGCCATGGGGCTATTAAATCACTGCGCTCAATTAATTTAAGAATATTTACAATTATACCGAAATTATAGTCATATACCAGCTTCCACACGTAACCGATTACAACAGCTGAGAGAGTAACAGGAAAGTAAATAACAGTCCTATACAGGTTTTTAAAGATTACCTTGGAAGAACTTAAAATGCAGGCTAGTATAAAAGCAAATCCAATCTGTCCGATCAGGCATACAATAATTAGTAGTAGATTGTTTTTCAAAGCAGTCAAGGCGCTCGGATCATTTAACAAGGTAACATAATTTTTTAACCCGATAAATTTGAAGCTCTTAACGCTGGAAAACTTGAAAAAGCTTAATGTAAACGCCATTATTGTTGGAATAATGAAAATGAAAAAATAAATTAAAACACCGGGCAGCAAGTATGCTACCATGACAGATCGTTTAGGTTTTAGACAATCTTTCATCATAATCCCCCAATTTTATTAAATACGGACGTGGTATACTAAATATAGCAACCACGTCCGAAGAAACATATTTATGAGCTTATAGAATTATTATAGCCCTTCCTGAGTAGCTTGCATTTTTGCAGCAACATCCTTTGGTGTTGTTGTACCTGCAATAAGGCTTTGTACTTCTTCCTGCAATACTGTCGCCAGATTCTGGCTGAAGTAATCGTTGAAGTTTAAACCATTATTTGCTGTACTATTAAGAATGTTTGCGAAGTCTTCGAATGGAACGCCTTTACCTGTAAAATTCACTGTGATTTTAACAGGTGCAATTGTTCCCTGGTCTGCCATATATTGTGCATAATCCTTGCTGCTTATCTGCTGGCATAACTGTACTGCTGCGTCAAATGCCGCGCCCTTAAGCTTTGAGTTTACACCAACTGAAGCGCCGCCGCATGCTGAAATAATAGTAGATGATGCATTGTTACCTGAAGGCATAACTGCTACACGGGTATTTTCCCATGTTTCTGGATAATCGCCCTTCATGTTTTGACAGGTATTTATACCCCAGCTGCCTACTGCATGTGAAGCAGCATTTCCCTGCATATACCAGCCTGCTGCCCAAATATCATCCTGCATATTCGCATCGCTGTTGAACAGAGGAGACATTTCCTGAAGCTTTGTCATTGCGTTAACAAAGCAATCGTCTGTCCATTTGTATTTGTCTTCGCATGCAAGCATGGATTCAACCCAATCTTTGCCGCAGAAGTCATACATTAACGGGCTTGCAAAATAGGATACAGCAAACCATTTAGCTGTATTACCTACAGACATTGCGCTTTTACCCTGATCTTTGAAGTACTTGGCAGCCGTAATCATTTCATCCATTGAGGTTGGGAATTTTTCGAAGCCGGCATCCGCCCACATCTTCTGATTATAGAGGACAAGGTTATATATGGAATACTTATTTTCCATGCCATAAATTCTTCCGTTGTATGTAACAGCAAAGCATTGGTCAACATAATCATCAGGGTTGACATACTCAGTAATATCTGCCAGCATACCGGCGCCTGCCATACTCTCAAGCCATGGATATTTAACATAAGTTACATCTGGAAGCTCATCAGCAGCAATCAATGTCAGATACTTTTTACCGATATCAGCGTTAGAAATCAATGTTTCGTCCAATGTAACCCACGGATGCTCAGCTTTATACTTGTCAAGCATTGCACGGAAACCTGCACTGCTTGGTATATTTTGAGCTGCTTCCTCGGAATGCTCGTGGATTATGGAAAGAGTTACTTCCTCATGCTCTTCAGCATTAGCTGTCGCCTCATTAGCTGTTGCCTCATTAGCTGTTGCTGTATTGTCATTTGATTGTGTTGAAACTGCAGGTGAAGCAGGTGCCTCTTTACTGCCACAGCCTGTTATGCTTATTACCAAAAGCATAGCAAGGGCTAGTGAAAGAAAACGCATTTTTTTACTCATGTAACCATCCTCCCTTTATTTATATGCGATCAATCGCATGTATTATATTTATGTTAGCATTATATTTTTTGGGGGTAAATGCCATTATTTATTCTGAAAATATACCGTTAATAATATTTGGAATGTTTACTGCAAAACTTATGCTATTATTATTACAAGTTTTATCATATAGTGCAAGAATCGTAATATCGTTTGGATACACATGAGAATTGTGATAATATTGTTTTATACCTAAAATACCGCAGCAAGAAATATATTTATTTCTTAAGGGGGTGTAAATACTAGTTTATGAAAAGAAACAGTTTGAACTTCAAATTGATAATATCCAATATTCTTTTAATGCTGCTTCCGCTCATAATACTAGTCTATTTTATATACTCCTATTTTACAAAAAATGTTCTAGCTGAAAAGAAGGATTTTAACCATTATGTAGCCAATGACATAGCTTATTCGGTCAGTGCTAT
>JAEZNF010000170.1 GCA_023441845.1 Bacillota bacterium
TCGCAGGATACATGGTGTGAAAGGATTTGACAATATAGGCGAAGCGCCACAAGATATTTTTGAAAATTTTGATCAAGACGGTAATACATAGTTAACCGTACCCATTCACAAGAAGGCACTTTATGTATACGGTTGTATACATAAAGTGCCTTCAATAATTAATAAAAACTGTAGTTCACGACAACAACTCAAAACTTCAGCTTAATTCCTTATACTTCACATTAAGTCTTCATCCGTAACAAACCATATGATTACGAGACTACAGCCACTTTTCCGATTTTTATTCAAATTTTTACTCAAATTAGTATATATAGCTTAGTATTTCTATAGTATAATAGTCTGTAGTCTATAGATATAGTAGCATTGCCATCCATAAAAACACTTTGATGAGTGATTTATCCATGATGGTTGTATTAAATAAAATGATATTCTACGATTGAGTTAGTAATACGGAGAAAATTAAAGATTATTGAGGGAGGGCATAATAAAATGAAAGTATCAAAAAAAGTAATTGGAGCTATCTTATTATCAATATTAGCAACTCCTATCAGTTCATGTATGAATAATACGAATAGCCCTGGCAGTACTGTTAAAGATAAGAATACCGAAAAAGATACAAACCCTGAGAGAGTCGAACCGGAAAAGCGGATTGAGGCAAACAAACCGCTTTTAACAGATATATTTTTAGCCGATCCTTCTGCGCATGTATTTAACGGAAAAATTTATATTTATCCCTCACATGATATAGAAAGCGGAATAGAGCCAAACGATGCCGGAGATCACTATGCAATGGAAGATTACCATGTAATTTCGATAAATGATTTTGATTCCGCTTGCGTTGACAATGGCCAAGCACTTCACCTTAAAGATGTACCTTGGGTAAAAAGGCAGATGTGGGCACCGGATGCCGCATATAAGAACAATACATATTATTTGTACTTTCCTGCAAAAGACAAGAATGACATTTTTAGACTTGGAGTTGCAACAAGCTCCAACCCAACCGGACCTTTTAAAGCTGAAAAAGACTATATTCCGGGAAGCTTTAGTATAGATCCTGCAGTATTTACAGACGACGACAATAAATCCTATGTATATTTCGGCGGCTTATGGGGCGGTCAATTGGAAAAATGGCAGAGTGGTGAATTTGATGATAATTCTAAGGGACCGGAAGGATCGGATATTGCACTCGGACCAAGAGTTGCAGTATTAACTGATGATATGCTGTCATTTGAAGCTGCACCTCAGGAGATTTCAATAGTTGATGAGAGCGGTAATCCAATACTGGCAAAAGACGAGGATAAACGATTTTTTGAAGGTCCGTGGGTTCACAAATTTAAAGATAACTATTACCTCTCATATTCAACCGGAACTACGCATTATATTGCTTATGCCATGAGCAAAAATCCCAAAGGGCCGTTTACCTATAAAGGCACGATACTAAACCCCGTTAAGGGTTGGACTACTCACCATTCGATTGTTCAGTTTAAGGATAAATGGTATATTTTCTACCATGACACTTCCTTGTCGGGTGTCGACTATAAAAGAACCCTGAAGTATGCAGAATTATCATATAACAGCGATGGGACAATTAAAACAATAGAGCCGTAAAAGGATTTTCAGCACATACAAAGGTACGCCGATTTGATATATGATTTTCAAATTGGCGTACCTTTATTATTAAATATAATAATTCAAGTAAATTCGTCAACTGCTACGTTAACCTAATGCATGGTTAACTAAACTAGAAACAACTGGTCAAAATCACATAATCCGATCGAATTATGTGATGATATACACTATAATTAAATCGAGGTGATGTACTATGTACAGGCAGGCAATGGAAGATTTAAAAAAGTGGAAATGCAATCCGAGCAGAAAACCTCTGATCATAAGAGGTGCAAGGCAAGTCGGTGTATGTCAGGGGACAGTTCTTTGACACGTATTTATTGGAACTGCCTGCTGATCATAAATCTACCTTCTTTTTTAATCGAATAAAAGGTTCGGGGCACCAGGATATTATAGCCTATTGATAATACTCTACGACGGTAATGGTCAAATATTATCATCTAATTTTCCTTAGTACGCTCGTAAAGAAAACCCAGCACTAAAGATAACGAACTCTATACCTTGATTTATTCTGAGGCCGAAAAATCCGGCAGTTGGGATTTTGCAGGCCGAAGTAAATTTAATTTTAGAGTTCGGTATCTATAAGGCTGGGCTAATTATTATTTATTTTGAAAAAGCCAGATATCCTAACACAATGAAATTTATACCTGGAAGCAGCATTAGTATACCAAGCCAAGAGGGCTTCTACCTTTCTTCGGCTATACGGCAATATACTACAGGTACAAATATTACGGGAATTAAAAATGCAGCAATAATCCACAAAAGCGACATATTTGGTATTTTCAGCATAAGAATAATATTTGCGATAGGTACCCATGCCATCCAGGCATCTTCAGTTTGTGTCTTTTTAGCTATCATATAAAGACATAAAGAAGTAAAAACATATTTTGTATGCCTTTTTTGATTTCTATTTTTTCAGTATTACTTTGTTCTCAGATTCCTCTATAAGCCATAAATAATGCGTTTTTTGTAAATACGGGTCTTTCCATGTAATTGTCACATTTTGAATTTTAAGGACTGCATTATTTGATGGAGATTGAATTGCGGGAACAGCAGGTTTTTGGGCACCTGCATATGCTCTTTCGACAAATATAAACATAAATAAGAACAAAAGTATAACTGTTTTTTTCACTATTTCTAGCCTCCCCTGGTGCTTTTGCATGTACTTCATTTTAAGGAAAACGGGGTCATGTAAAATACACTTCATATTTATTCTCTGCTACCCAAAAAGTTTATCACATGCCTCTATAACTGTCAAAAGAAGCTGCCTTTTACATAAAATCAATAATATTCAGCACATCCTCCTGATTAAAAACCAAGGCTTACAGTTTGGAATAAACTTCAAATTAAAAATGTGCCACACCAGTCAATTTATTAACCAAAAATGCCGAAATATTTATAGTAATTAGATTTTAAAATAGTTTATCCAGTACTTCGACTGAAATGGAGAATACGTATGGACTTATTGAACAATAGATATAGAGTGGTCGCAAATTTTAAAGGTGATCTGACAAACTCATTATTTCTTGTATCGGACCTCCTTGAAGATAATAAAAAGGTTCTGTTTAAAATACTGAAACCTGAATTAGTTTCTACAAACATTATAGACTACTTTAAAAAAGAATTTATCACTTTGACATCCTATTCCCATCCCAACCTGATGGAATTATACAGTTTCAACATTTTAAATACTGTTGATCATAATTACATTGCATCAAAACAATATTTTTGTACCTATGAGTATGTCAAAGGAAACGATATATTTGATGCTACTTCGGATTCGGATTTTGAAGGCATTATAGGCCTGATAATCCAGGTCTGTAATGCTTTGCACTATTTGCACAAGAGAGGTAATGTTTATAAAAACATTGATATAAAAAATATTTTGGTCAGCGAAAACCAAAACAAGCAAACAGTAAAATTGCTGGGTATAGCTGCTGATGAGGAAATCCAAAGGGTTGCATTCAATATAAAAAGAAGCAGTCATCAATTTAGAGCACCCGAGACATTAAGCAACAATGAAAATTCCGCTTCGACCGACATCTACTCTCTAGGTGTGCTTATTTTTCACCTGCTTTCTCGCAAAAATCCCGCCCGAAACAACTTCGTGAACCTTTGGACAGGATCTAAACAGGATACTGTCCACTTCAAACGTCTTCCAAAATATATTGATGAAAACAAACTTCTAAACCTTATAAATAAATTAACCTCTAAGAAGCCGGACGAAAGGTATCATGATATAAGCGAAATAGTTAATGCCATCAATGAACTTGCAGGCACCAACTACTCATGCTTTGAAAAAAAATCCCTGGAGAAAATAACAACAAGGACCAATCTTATTGGTCGTAGAGAAAGCTTGGAAAAGCTTCAGGACTTAAAGGATGAGTGTATTAATATTGAAGGCGGAACAAGAATAACTTGCATATCAGGTGAAATGGGGATAGGAAAAAGCCGTTTATTAAAAGAATTCAATTTCTATTTAGACCTGGATAAGTGTAAGAATTATAGCGTTATATCATCCGAAAACGAAAAAATCGCTTATGAGCCAATTCTACAAATATTAAGACATATATTACCCTTAACACGGCTTGAAATACTGGAAAAATACGGACCGGAGCTAATCAAAATACTACCTGACGAAAAACTTTTGAGAGGTATGAAGCCCAGTCCTGCTTTGTCGGATGAGAAGGAAAAACTCCGTATAAAGATACGTATTGCAAACTTTATATTTGATGTACTTGAGGGAGAACCTTCCGTCATATTCTTTGACAACGCTCAATGGATTGATGAAGCTTCCCTGGAACTGATTGATTATATAATTAACAGCGTAAAACATAACCCTTTGTGGATCGTTATGAGCTACAGACAGGATGAGTCGAAAAAAAACATTCATTTTTCTTCATACATTTCTAGATGGAAGCAACTAAATATCGTTAATGAAATGAGTTTATCGAAATTCAGTTTTGAAGAAACGGGGAACTTAATCAAGAATCTTCTTGGAATAAGTAGTACACCGGTTTCCTTCTGTACTGAAATCTACCAGGATACTGACGGAAATCCCGGCTTTATTATAGATATTATTACAGCTTTATTTGCTGAGGGTAAACTTTATATCGACGAACAGGGACAGTGGAGTACTGACTTCGACAGCAACGCAGACTACTCAAAATTATATCTGCCCGCCAGCATTAACGAGGCTATTTGGGCCCATATAAATACACTCAATAAAGAGTTGTACGGAATACTGGAGCTCTTATCTATTTTCAATATTCCGGCACCGTTTGAAATACTGAAAAATATTTCAGAGCTAGATACCCAGTACCTTAACGACACTCTCACCGAGCTGATTTCTCATCAACTGATAGACAGAAAACTGGATGATTGGGGCTACACCTTTGACTTCCATTCAAAAAGAGTAAAAAGGGAAGTTTACGAAAAGATTGAAGAATCAAGAAAGGTTGAATTGCATAGAAAGTCTGCCAGAGTACTGGAAGAATCATTTAAGTCGGCCGATATGGAAAATAAGGATGAACTCATACACCACCTGATAAAAGCCAAGGACAAACAAAAAGCTTTAGAGCTTATAATACAATCTTCCGACAGAATGTACAAACTTCATTTAAATGCTCAGGCTATGACTTACCTGAAGAAGGGGCTTCAGGTTTCGAAAGAGATATCTTCCGTACATGACATCATTAAAATACTCTTAATGATGGGAGAGCTCCACCGAAGAAAAGGCGAGAATAACAGTGCTTTTGATTGTTATTTTCAGGTTCTGGAGTTAGCAGAGGGGATTGATGAAAAAAACACAATTGCTAAAGTTAAAGAAATGATCGGTTCTCTATACACCAGAAAAAATGAATTTGACAAAGCGCTGGAAATCTTGAACGAGTCTTTCAGATTATCGGAGGAAATCGGTTATATAGAATGCTACCTTGAAGCTGTTCGCCGTATTTGCTGGGTATATATATTCAAAAGAAGAAATGCTGAGGCTATAAAAATCATTACAAATGTTCTTCAAAAATATGATGACGATAAGTATATATACTATCATGCTGAGCTGTATAACGTTCTTGGAACCCACTATTTGGAGCTTTCCAACATTAATGAATCCTTGAGCTGTTATAATAAAAGTATAGAACTCTTTGAAAAAATAGGAGAAAGAGTTGAGATAGCTTATCCTTTGAACAATATCGCTACAGTATTTGCAGAGTTTCTTCACGATAATGTTAAAGCCCGGGAATACTTCCAAAAATCACTGGAAATTAACATTGCCAATAATCTGGTTGAGGGCATATCAAGCTGCTATGATAATATGGGTGAAACCTGCCGACTGGAAGATGATTATACCAAAGCGCTTGAATACTACTTCAAGTGTGAAGAACAGGCAACCGAAGGTGAATTGAATTCACTCCTTTTTACAGTTTATAAAAACATTATGTTTGCATACTTGGAACTGGACGAATACCAGAAATCCTATGATTATCTGCTCAAGATTAAGACTGAAATAGAGAAAAACCCGGATCGGGGGTTGGACTTCCAAATTTTTTGTGATTACGCAGCAAAATTCTATTATGAGCTTGGAAGCTTTAAAGAAGCTAAATCTATCGCTTCCACAGGAATAGCAGCCCGTAATAAAGGCGGTACTGATGAAATCCTGATATCAAGAAGCATTGAACTTCTGGCTGAATACTCAAGCTTTTATTCAGCCAACCATTACCCGAACATATCACTGCTGAATGATTTGGATAACTTGCTTAAATCATACGAAGATTCAAATATGGTAAAAGAAAAAAGGGAAGTTATACATCGTTTTGCCGAGATTCTGATTGATACGGGAGATAGAAAAAAAGCCTTGTCACTACTGGAAGAAAGCGAAAAACTCAGTTCGACAATCGACACCGAACGGCTAAGAATAGAATACCTTTACCTTAAAGGAGCTTGCCAGGGAAGTCACGAGGGAATAAAATCCATTGAAACGGCTATGAAATTAAACGAGAAATATCAGAGCCTTCGATTAAAATATAAGGGATTTAAAATTCTTGGGGATATTTATTTTTCGGCTAAAGATAAGCGTTTATCTGCCATTTATTATCTTAAAGCTTTAGATGTCCTTTACGAACTTGCAATAAGAGTACCCAAGGAATACCAAAAATCTTTTCTGTTTTCACATAACCGCAGTGTCCCCAGGGAAAGACTGCTGGGAATAAAAGCCGAGCAACTGAAAGATCATGCGTTGCTTACAGAAAAACTAATAACAAAACACACTAAAAAAAATGGCAGTGTTATGCAGTTCTTCTTTAAAGGCCTGCAAAATGACAATTACTTTGTTACAAATGAAAACAATAACCTGATAGACATTTACAACGATAAAGGGCAGTTATTTAACAATGCCATAAGTAAGATAAAAAATGTACTGGTGCATACCTCAAACGATTACATGCAGAACTTAAGGCTTATAATTAACACGGCATGCGATATAACATCAGCTGAAACAGGCTATATATTGTGGTATAACGACAAAAATGAACTGGATGTTCTGGTTTCATACGATAAAAACTATCACTCCAACTACTATGAATATGTAATTGAGCATACAAGAGAAAATGTTGAGGGATTCTATTCAACCGATACTTTTGGGAAAAGAACCGGTAATATCAATATAGTGCTTCCCGGCGACATCAAAGCAGTCATGTGCATACCTATTTGCGGGCATGATTCAAATGAGAACGATAAACACCCGGTAAATAAAGAATCCTGTACTGAAAAAGATAGTCTCTCCATTAAAGGTTATATATATCTTTCTACACGTGCTATTTTCAACACTTTCTCATGGGAAAGCTATGAAGCCTGCAAAATTTTATCAGGGCAGGCTTCCCTTCAAATGGAAAATTACAGCTTAAAAATCATTTCATCAGTTGACAAACTAACAGGAGTTTATACAAGAAAATACTTTGAAAATGTTTTTGAAGTTCAACTTAAAAAAGCTTGCAGGGAGAAAACTCCATTTTCTATAATAATGATTGATATTGACAAATTCAAAAGTGTAAATGATACTTACGGCCATCAAAAAGGTGATGAAATCCTGTCGAATATAGGAAGAATCTTAATGGATACTATAAGACCCACCGATATTTGCTGCCGTTACGGGGGTGAAGAATTTATAATTCTCCTCCCCAATACCGATCTCCCCTTAGCTGAAACCATAGCTGAGCAGTTGAGATCTTCAGTTGAAAAAGCCCGTCTCATGGGACAAAACAGCAGCCTTACAATAAGCCTGGGGATATCCTCTTACCCTAAATTCGGTGAATGGCGGGATGAACTTATCGGCAAGGCAGATCAGGCTCTATATCATGCTAAGGAGGCAGGCAGGAACCGTTACAGCGTATGGAACACAAAAATGCGTAAGCTCACCAAAAAAGTGGATAAACTCGCAGGTATCGTAACAGGAAATATGTCAATGGATCAAAAAAATGTCCTTGCATTATTAGAGTTAGTACAATTGGCTAATGATGATATTTCTACAGAAGATAAAATTTACAGAACGCTTGGGACTCTAATCGAGATATTTGACTCTGATTACGGCGCATTATTTACCGTTAAAGGGAAGAATAACAAAATCGAATGCTCCTATATACGTCAGAAAACTATGCAGGGGTGGATACAGGAAGAAACCTATAACAAAAAAGTAGTGGATAAAACTATAAAATCCAAAACCGGATTATATATGGTAGATTGGGATAATATAAATGTCATAGACTCAAAAACAGGTGACCCGGTCC
>JAEZNF010000185.1 GCA_023441845.1 Bacillota bacterium
AAATATAATTGGTGTACATAACCCTCTGTCTCGAAACCTAAAGCAGACTTTAATATGTCTTCCATAGGTGGTTTTGGAACTCTTTCAACCCATTCAAGACTCATTTTGTCAAGTGGAGTTTTCCAGATTTTCTTATTGTATGGAACAAGATAATTTTCTGCAATACCGTCACCGAAAGTATAGTATATCCATTCCATAAAATTAGTCGGCTTTTGGTGATTGTTTTTTAAATAACCTATAAGGCAATCGTATATATCTTCCTTATCAAGCGCTCCAAGCCCATTCTCAAACGGATATTTTACAAAGCGTCCTTTAAAAAATATATCATTTTTCCTTTTGCAGGCATTAATATTCTCCCCAAGGACAGATTTGACATACTCCATGAATGTCTGGTTTTTTGAAAACAAAATATGGCCGCCTATGTCGTAATGAAAGCCGTCCTTAGTAAATGTCCTGCATAGGCCTCCTACCCTGTCTTCCTTTTCGAGAATTTCACTATCAAACCTCAACATACTTTGAAGGGACAGCCCACTTAAGCCCCCTCCTAAAATTCCTATACGCATAAACATTCCCCTTTAACTGAAGCGAACCTTCAGAATACGCTTTAGTGTCCACCATGCACTCTGTAGCGGCATCATTGTAGATTGTCCTATTCTTTCAAAATAATCAATATAAACAATCTTGACCTTGCAGCCCATTTTCAAAGGCCTCAATAGAAGCTCAACAGGCAACGCGGCACCAGCCGCCTGGTATTTCATTTTGTCTATAAGTGATTTTTTGTAAGCTCTCATTCCGCTGTGCAAATCTTTGAGATGCTTAAAAAATAAAACGGATGCAAACATTGCAAAACCGATATTGGCAAAATAATTTATTACTGGCATTGCTTCAGGCTTTGATTTAAGACGTGACCCATCTACCAGGTCATAACCCTCCTTATCAATATAGCGGGCAAGTTCCGGAATCATATTGGCAGGATATGTATTATCGCAATCAAGAGTAACAACGATATCTCCTGTAGCTGAACGCAATGCCATATCCATTGCTTTTCCATATCCTTGCGGCGGGAATTGCCTTATAACTTTAACTCCAAGAGATTGGGCTATCTCAGGAGTCCTGTCTTTACTCGAGTCAACGATAAGAACTTCTGCATCCGGCACATATTTTCTTATGTCCCTGACGACAGTCTCTATCGCCTTCTCTTCATTCATAGTTATCATAACTACACTTATCATTCTTATCCTTTCTCCCTACATATAAAGTTTAAAAATAAAATTTGCTAAAACAGCAAACTTAATCAATCACATTATATTATCCCTTATCTTCATATTATCGTCAACTGTCTTATAACAGCATGTTAATGCTTGTTTATCCCTCTACATCCCTTTTGATTTCTCTTCAGGAAATGGCCTCCAATAAACCGCAGCAAGCAGTATAAATGCTTATTTTACTTGCGCAATCCGAATCATATTTATCCACTATTATTAGAAGCTGCTTTTTTACCCGTGAAAAACAATCTTGGCACCTTCATGCTCAAATGAAAACCACATTGGTGTCACTCCCATTTTAGCCATGGCAGAAACCAGATTCGACTTATTTTTGGGGCAATACAGCATCAAGAAACCGCCGCCGCCTGCTCCAACTACCTTTCCTCCAATTGCTCCATTTTTTCTGGCTTCTTCATAGACTTCATCTATGAAAGGATCTGATACCTTGTTTGAAAGGCCTTTTTTGGTTAGCCAGTGTTCATGCAGGATTTCTCCAAATTCATTAAAATTGCCACGCTCAAATATCTTTTTTGTATTAAGGCCTATTTCTTTTATCTTATGCAACCTATCAATAGTCCCCTTGTCGCCTTCCTTGCTCTTTGTATTCTGGACCTCAAGAATCGAACTTGCAGATCTCTCCTTTTTTAGATAGAAAAGAAATATATTATTTTGAAGCTCAATCAGGCTTTCCTCTTTAATGCTTACAGGTTCCACATTTACAGTTCCATCCTTGTTGAACCAGTATGCATTAAAGCCCCCAAAAGCTGAAGCATACTGATCCTGCTTTCCTATTGGGGCTTTAAGTATGCCAATTTCGATGTGGCAAGCTCTTTCTGCAAGTTCAGGCAGACTAACATAATTTTTATTGTATGCATATAAAGCATTTAAAAGTGCAACTGTAAAAGTAGACGATGTCCCAAGTCCGCACTGTGCCGGAACATCAGCTATTGAAACAAGCTCAATCTGGTTTTTAATTTTAACATACTTTAATGCTTCTCTGAATATGTTATGCTCAATCTGGTCTACATCCTCAACAATTTCGGTTTTTGAATATGCCAGTCTTATAGACTCATTAAAACGTCTGTTTACCGTTATATATGTATATTTATTTATTGCTGCCGCCATTAAAAAACCGCCATGTTGTTCATAATAGGAAGCAAGGTCGGTACCTCCTCCACCCATGGACAATCTTACAGGCGCTCTTGAAATTATCATATTAACTTCCATCCCCTCTTAATTCAAGATATTTCCATAGTTACTTATCTTTATTAATCAAACTTTTTTTGGATTGCATCCTGGTACATTGACTTTACAGAGTTATATATGGCTTCTCTTGTATTATAACGGTTGCTCCAGCCCAATTTTCTGATTTTTTCGGAATTCAGTCTGATTACCGGAACATCGCCCTTCCAACCCCTATTTCCGCCTGTAAAGTTATATTTTACATTGCCGGCACCTACAACCTCTGCAACTATATCGGCTATTTCCTTTACGGTAATATGATCCTCGGTAGCTACATTATAGTATGAAAAGCCTTCAGGGGCACTTTTTTCCAGAATTCTGATTGCACTTATAACATCGGTAACATTAATATAGGACTTACTCTGCGTTCCGTCCCCTAATATCTGTAGTTCATCAGGATTTTTCAAAAGCCTTTTGACAAAATCGTACCCTACACCGTGAGTCTGGTGAGGGCCAACAACATTTGCAAACCTGAAAGCCGAAGCATTTATATCAAACATATAACAGTAAGAACAAATTAACGCCTCACACGACAGCTTGCTGGCGCCATATGTGGATATCGGCAGCATGGGAGAATAATCTTCTTCAACCGCAAGTTCTCCTGTATCTCCATATACACCGCTTCCCGATGCATATATCAGCTTCTTAACATTATTTATTCTCATGGCATCAATAATATTATTGGTAAGATATGTACCTTCCCAAAAATCAATGTCAGGCTGTGTCACAGCTTTAGATATATCAGGATTGGATGCAAAATGGTACACCACATCCATACCTTGCATTGAGGATACCAAAAAATCCTTATCCTTTATATCTCCCTTTATTATATTAAGGTTCTCATTATCCTTAACCTCATCTAGGTGCCATATACGGCCCGATGAAAAGTTATCAAACACTGTTACCTTTAGTTCCTGTTCTTCTTTAAAGAGGGTTTTAACCAGATGACTTCCAATAAAACCTGCTCCCCCTACAACAAAATAGTTTTTCATAGCCATCTCTCCCATATTTCAAATTATTATCACTTAATAGCGTTCACCAATAGGTGCCAGACTATTCCCTGCCAGCCCTCGGCATGTGGAGTTATACGCTCATCTGCAACCACAGGAATCAGTATGCCTGCATCCGACATCTTTAATGCAGCCCCTCCGTCCCTGCTCACTACTGACACTATACCTGCTCCAACTTCCTTTGCATATTCCATGGCCATTACCAGGTTTCTTGAAGTAGTAGCAGACCCGCCCCCAACAGAAAATACCAAAATAGTGTCTCTGGAATTAAGCCTCGAGGTCTTAAGCCAGTTAATAAATATGAATTCAAATCCGTTATCGTTTGTCCATGCCGTCAGTTCCGAGACATTATCGGTAGGAGCATAAGTCTCTATACCGGCTATTTTCCTGAAATCGTTTACAGCATGGGATGCATTTGCGGCAGATCCCCCTACTCCGAGTATAAAAAGCCTTCCGCCTTCATCCCTGGTTTTTTTTAAGACCTCTATTGCCTTCTCTATTTTTGTTCTGTCTATGGTATTAATTATTTTTTGGGTTTCAGACAGATAATTGTCTATATACTCTCTATACATAAATCATTCCTCCTTGTGATTAGTGGAATTTCTCGAAGAGAAATACGTCAAAAGTCGAGGGAAATCAATGCCCCTGAGACTTTTATTAAAGACTAAATCCTGATGAAACTGCATCATTATAAAACATTTTTACCGTATCAAGCGAAAACCGATGCAAATCGTACCCTACCAAATTAAGCTTTTTTAATATTTCAGGCAGAACTGTTATTATATCACAATCGGCCTCTTCGGCATGATAGATATTCAGAAGTTCCCTGGGACTTGCCCAAAGCAGTTCTACATCCTTAAGCTTACTTAAAACTCCTTTAATCTCTTTCATAATCGGCACAGGATCTATTCCTGTGTCTGCAATACGACCTGCAAAAACCGATACCACGGTGGGTATGCCACTAATAAGAACCGGAACCAGTTCATTTACCTGCTTTATTGTCATAATAGCAGTTACATTAACCTTAACACCGTTTTTAATAAGTTCACCTATTAAAGGTACCGATGATTCACCCTTTGTATTCATTGAAGGTATTTTAACATAAATATTTGAACCATATCTGCTCAGCTTCAGAGCTTGCCGCTTCATTTCTTCAAAATCGTCTCCGATTACTTCAAAAGAAATCGGCTTGTCTCCGGCTATTGGCAGTACTTCTTTTATAAAGCTTTCATAGTCGGTTATACCGGCTTTCTTCATCAGTGACGGATTGGTTGTAAAACCCTTTATATAAGAAAGAGTACTCATACTTTTAAAATCGTCAATTTTTGCCCCATCAGAGAATATTTTTATTTTCAGATCCTCAATCTTTTTCATTGTAACTACCTCCAGATTAATCTGTTTTAAAGT
>JAEZNF010000209.1 GCA_023441845.1 Bacillota bacterium
ATATAACGGGTTACCGCTACAAGTCCCCTAAAAAAGGCACCATAGGTACGGAAAATTCGGCTGCCATATACAAAAACCTTGCCTATTTTGCCGATAACAGCGGTACATTCCAGTGTGTCGACCTGAACACATTAAAGCCCGTATGGATAAGGGACGTGACCGACGATACCGACAGTACCACTGTAATTGATGAAATAAGCGAATCTGAGGTTTATTTGTATACTGCATGTGAAATAGACAAGCAAGGCAGCAACGGGTACAGCTATATTAGAAAGCTTGATGCCTTTACGGGCAAACTTGTATGGGAAAAGTCATTCAAATGCCGGTATGATAATAACACAAACGGCGGAGCCCTTGCTACTCCGGTTTTAGGAAAAAATGATATAGAAAATCTTGTAATATACAATATTGCAAAAACAGCCGGCAAGATTAAAAACGGCGGCAAGCTTGTAGCACTTGATAAATCGACAGGCAGTGAGGCATGGAGTATTGATTTTAATAATTACTGCTGGAGTTCGCCTGTAGACATTTATACGAAAGAAGGAAAATCATATATCATAGCTTGCGATTCAGCAGGATATATGTACCTTGTTGAAGGTAAAACAGGGGAAGTATTGGATAAACTCCCCCTTGAAGCCAATATAGAAGGCTCTCCGGCTGTTTATGACAACATGATTGTTGTTGGTACCAGAGGCCAGAAAATCTGGGGTGTAAAAGTCAAATGAATTTTTATCAGCGGCCCTGAGGCTTTTACTTTGTATTTTCGAACATCAGACGGCATTTGTCGGCCCTGTATTTGGAAACAATATACTCTACAACCTGTCCGCTCTTTGAGTAAAGGATGCTCTCTATCTTTATGAGTGCCTGTCCCATTTGTACCTGTATGTGTTGAGCATCCGACTGGTCTGTATATATCACTTCGAGAGTGCTTTTGGTTTTCACCGGTATAAACGGGTATTTCCCTCTCAGTATGTCATATGAAGGCTTTTTCTTATTGATATCCTCAATTATTGAAGGAAAATATGTTAAAGGTATATATGACTTATTCAGCGAATATACATCGCCGCTGTTTTTAGTCAGGTATATAATCTCCGCAAATTCCGCTCTAGAGTCACTAAACACTTCCTCTAACTTCTTGTACTCACTGCTTATTATTGTTTTAGCACTAATGATATTCCTTTCCCCGGGTAACTCGCTGTCAAGTATCGAATCGGTAAAGCCCGAGTAGTTTTTTATATCTATTATTGATTTTGAAGGCGCAACAAATGTACCTTTTCCCTTTTCCTTATAAAGATAGCCGTTATTGGTAAGTTCACTTATAGCCTGCCTTACCGTCGGACGGCTTATGTTAAACGACTCACACAATTCCTGTTCGGAAGGAATTTTAGAATTTTCCCGGTATTCCCCATTCTCAATCTTCTCTATTATAAGGTTTTTCAATTGAGAGTATAAAGGAACATTACTAAACTTATTAATCAATTTTTAAGCCTCCTATTGTAAAGATATCATAACATGTTTACAGGATTACTAATTACACTTAGATTATATAACAATTTAAAATAATTTTATATATAAAATTTAAGAATTTTATTATATCTTATATAATAGCAGTTCCAAGCCTATAGATATTAGTTATATATTTTTTGTTAAAATCTACTTGACCTGACTACAGCATTATACTTTAGACTTAAATCAAGGAGGTGAACTCTTTTGTATACAATAAAGGAACTCTGCGAAAAATCAGGACTTTCGCGCAGTACAATTTTGTACTATGACTCAATAAACCTATTAACCCCTGATACAAGGAGCCAATCCAATTACAGAATTTATTCGGATAATTCACTAAAAGCCCTTGAAAGAATTTGTACCTACAGGGAAGCAGGTGTCCCCTTGAGTGAAATTTCAAAAATTTTAAACACCGGGGGAAATATGGAGAAGGATATACTTGAAAGGACTCTTGAAGTACTTAACAATGAAGCTAAAAAAATAAGGATGAAGCAGGAATTTATTATCAAGCTGCTTGAAGGAGGAGAAAGCATTATGGATGCAACAAAAGGAATTAACAGGGATCTTTTAGTAGGAGCATTTAAATCAGCCGGGGTAACTGACGACGTATTGGATAAAATTCATGTCCACCTGGAAAAGGCATCACCCGAATCTCACCAGTCATTCCTGGAAATGCTCGGATTTTCTGAGGAAGAAATAAAGTATATCCGGGGAAATGCGCAAAGATAGGTCCAAAGCCTGATTAAAAGTTAAAGCCATGGGAATGTCTATAAAAAAGGCTTGCCATGGCTTTAACTTTCTATTCTGTTAATTAGCGGAATCATCGACAACTAATTTTCCCTCATCGTCCATTCTTACATTAAATGACTTATAAAATTCCGTGGTCTTTTGTGTATATAAAGAATATTTCTCACTCAAGATTTTAAGGTTATTGACAAACCTGTCGTAATAGCCGATGTTATTCATCAAATCCTTAATGCAGCCCGATAATGCAGTAAACTTTTTAAACTCGTCCTTCATCTCGTTGTTCTGATTGATTTTATCAATGTTCTTAATAAGGCTTTCTCTTTCTTTTACCACATCTTCATCTTTAAAATCAAGCCACTTCTTCACATTGTCATTGATAAAATCCTCATACTTTTTTAAGAATTCATCATCCACTTTTTCATATAGCTCTTTAAACTCGTCCGGATATTCTATATTTTCAACCTCATCTAAAAACTGAACAATGGAGAGCCATGCCTGCTCTTTAAGAGGTGTATCTATTGCCTCGGTAAGGAACGGGCTGAAATGCATGGTCAGCATTTTACCGAAATTGCCCGGGAAAACCCTTTGCAATTGCCTCTTCATAAACCCTTCCTTTTGCTGTTCCTCCATCAAAAGAGCCTTGTTCAATAAGGAAAGTTGATTTGTCAACACTTTAAGCGTTCCGTCATTTAAGTTCTGCAAACACATCTTTAGAATATTTTTACTCTTCTCCAGCCTTTTTGCTTCCTCGTCAAGCTTTAACAAGTGCTGCTCAAGCTTTTGCTTCAAGTATAAGGGCTTAGCCTGCATGTCCCGGATTTCTTTTATGGGAACATCGAATTGCCTCAAAACAGCTATCTGCATTAATTTTTCGATGTCATTTAAAGAGTATTCACGGTAGTTGTTTTCCGGATTAACGCAGGGGCTTATCAGTCCCTCATCCTCATAGTAATTGATTGCCTTCTTTGTAAGGCCTGTAAGCTCCATTACTTCACTTATTTTCATTTTTATCACTCCTTTAGGACTAATGATAAGCCAATCCCCAAGGGAACAGTCAATATAAAACCATAAATATTTAACTGAATTACTGCAGCGAAATGAAACGACTGGCCTGTCCGGCTTCTGTCGGTTTTTCCTTCTGGAAACGGCCATTAATAAAAGCTGTAAGATATTTTTTTCTTACAGCTTTTATATAAAACTCAACCAAAGGGCAAACCTATATACTATTTTAACCGACTCTTAGCGTTCATAATAAGTGTACCCACGAAGGCCGTTATCGTATGCTCTCATGATTTCACGCCTGTCTGAGGCTGTTATAAGGCCTTCGCGTATTGCATCTTCTGCAGTTTCACGGAAGCGGACAAGCATATCCTTAGGA
>JAEZNF010000220.1 GCA_023441845.1 Bacillota bacterium
GGATAGCAGCCTCAAGGGCGTTTTGAGGGATTATCAGAAATTTGGGTTCAAATGGATGAAGACTCTGGCCCATTATGGTTTTGGGGGTATTTTAGCCGATGACATGGGCCTTGGTAAAACCCTTCAGGTTCTGGCATTCATAAAAAGCGAACAGGAGGACTCTAAAAAGCCAAATCTTGTTGTTGCGCCAACGTCCCTTATTTATAATTGGAAAGCCGAGGTAGAGAAGTTTGTACCCGACCTTAAGGTTAATGTAATTTCAGGTACAAAGGCTGAACGAGCCGAGCAGTTAAAGGAACTGGACCGGTGTGACATAGCGGTAACCTCATACGGGTCCTTGAAGAGGGATATTGAAATGTATGAAGACAGGGAGTTTTCGTATATTTTTGTTGATGAGGCGCAGCACATCAAAAACCCTGCTACTTTAAATGCGGGAAGTGTCAAGAGCTTAAGGTCAAAAGGATGTTTTGCCTTAACGGGTACGCCCATTGAAAACACGCTGACAGAGCTCTGGTCGATATTTGACTTTATAATGCCGGGATATTTAATGAGCCATCATAAATTTACCGTAAAGTTTGAATCACCTATTATAAGGCACAATGATAAAGATGCGTTAAAGGCTCTGTCTAGGTATATAAAGCCGTTTTTACTGAGAAGGGTAAAGAAGGACGTATTAAAAGAGCTTCCTGAGAAAATTGAGAGCAAGCTTGTTGCCGATATGACAGGGGAACAGAAAAAGCTTTATGCTGCCTATCTTAAAAAAGCCCAGAGCGAGGTTGCTGCAGAAATAAAGGACAAGGGTATTGAGAAGAGTAAAATAAAGATTCTTGCCCTTTTGACAAGGTTAAGACAGCTGTGCTGCCATCCGGCAACATTTATAGATGATTATAAAGGCGGAAGCGGCAAGCTTGATACCCTCATGGAGGTGCTTGAGGATTCAATTTCCTCTGATCACAGGATTCTTCTGTTCTCACAATTTACAAGCATGCTTGAAATAATTGCAAGGGAACTGAATAAATTAAGAATACCGTATTTTTATCTTGACGGCAGTACTAAAGCGGAAGACAGGATAAATATGGTGAACAGGTTTAACGCCCTGGAGAAGCCCGTATTCCTTATTTCGCTGAAAGCAGGCGGGACCGGCCTCAATCTTACGGCAGCTGATGTGGTCATACACTTCGACCCATGGTGGAATCCTTCGGTTGAAGATCAGGCTGCAGACCGTGCACACAGAATTGGCCAGACAAAGGCCGTACAGGTATTTAAAATTGTGGCCAGGGGTACTATTGAAGAAAGGATTATTGAGCTGCAGGCTAAAAAGAAGGACCTTATTAACAGTGTAATAAAGACCGGAGAGAATCTTCTTACGAAGCTTAGCGAGAAGGAAATAAGGGATTTGTTCCAATTGGAGTAAACTATATCGGTCATGTTGATGGTATCCTTAGCTTAAGCAGGCTTTTATTTGATTTATCTCCTCGAAGTATGTGGATTACTCAAGATTTATTTGATATAATATAGTGAGTTTTAAATCAATTTCACGTTTTATTCTAGATAAATGGCAGATGTTTAGGAAGCCAAAGATATAACAGGGGGGGTAATATGAAAAAATACATAGCACTTTTAGCTGCTGCAGTAATGATATTTACAAGTGCAGCTAATACTTATGCCTATGTGGTAAATCCATTTTATGCAATTGACAGCTCAATGGAATACAACAAGATAAACGGAATATTTCAAGACCAAAACAACAGCATATACTTTCAATGGGGCAGATTAGCGAGGAATAACGAGGGTGAGATAAGATTTACCAACAAGATGTCTTTCGGATTGAGCAGCTATGATACCAGAACCGAGTATGGTATACCGTATGGGCTGATTGAAGGATATGAGCCGGATTATATAGTCCAGCCAGGTGATACACTGTCGTCAATTGCCGCTAAGTATGAAATGACCTATAAGATGCTTGGTGAATATAACGGAATTACCGATTTGAGCAAAATTCAGGTAGGGCAGAAGATTAAGATACCTTTAAAAAGGGTAGATACAAGCAGCAAAGATGATTTTAAAAAGAGATATCCGGATGGGAAGGCATTTCTTTCAATATATTTCGAAGCGGTGGAATATCAGGATAAAAAGAATAGCGCAATTGAGTTCCTGAACATGAATGAAAGCTCATGGACAGAGTTTATTATTAAGCCTATGATGGATACGGTCAATTCTTTTGAGTTTGACGGTATTGTACTGGACTTTGAAGGGTTCAGGGATTCGTATACAGGAGGATATTACAGCAGCACACAAAACGGAGGCTTGAAAGAGAAGTACAATAAATTCCTTGCATGCTTAAAAAAGTCGATGGGAAGCAAGCTTCTGACAGTAGTTGTTCATCCGACCAATGTTGCGGGATTTTATGACGGTTATGACATGAAAGGAATAGGAGGTATAGCCGATTACCTGATATTAATGGCCTATGATTTCCAATCATTCCAGAAATACACCAACGCCGATAATGTACCTGCAGAGCTTGTGGGAAAAATAAGTGATATCAGCCTATCTTTGTACAGCCAACCTTATGTGCAGCCTTACGATAAAGTGGATGGAGCGGTTAAAGAAATGCTAAAAAGCGGAGTGACACCTGAAAAGGTAATTTTAGGTGTTAATCTCGTAGGAATGAAGTGGATTAAATACTCAAAAACTGTAAACGGAAAGAACTATTTTTATTATGAACTCGGAAGGCCGGGATTGGATACTGTTGAATCTGTTTCAGCTGAGGAACAGTATATGGAGAAACAGGCTCTTTCGAGAAAGGTTATAACGGCCGACAAGCTTTCCCAAACTGAAAAACAGGAACTTCAAAAGAACGGAGATCGGGTTGTAAGCGTAGAATACCATTATGAATCCCCCAAAAGCTTATATTTAAAGTACTATAATATTGTTAAGTCATATAAACTTTCAGGTATTACAGTTTGGAGGATCGGAAAAGGAAGCGAACCGGTATGGAGAAGCATAATGGATATGTTTGTATTGGATAATTTTTCTTTAGATAACGGAACTAAAAATTCTCCGACGCCCACACCTGCGTCGAAAGCTTCACCAACGCCTGTTTCTACACCATCGCAGGCTGACGGTATAAAAATCACATTAAAAATCGGTGACCCGTATATGCAAATAAACGGTGTCAAAAGTGAAATTGACCCCGGAAGAGGAACTGTCCCCATAATAAAGGATAACAGAACTCTTATACCCATCAGGGCTGTTATTGAGTCTCTGGGAGGAAAAGTTGAATGGGACCCTAAAAGAAATTTGGTAACGGTAACCTGTAATGATAAAGAAATAAAGCTTGCCATTGGCAGCAAGAGGATTATTGTCAATGGGGAGAGTATGGATAATGACGCTGCACCGCTTGTAATAAACGGAAGGACATTTCTGCCACTAAGATTTCTTCTGGAAAACCTGGGATTTAAGGTGGAATGGGACCCAGCGGTTAAATTGGTTGAAATAGAGGCTTAGGGACAAGTTAATGCAGGGCTTTTCCTGGTATTAAGGAAAACGCCCTGCATTTATACCTTTCTTAAAATAATAATGTGACTATTTGTAAGTACTGAAGATTTTTCACTCAATGCAGTTGCACGCTCATGTACATTTGACACGGCTTTTTGGGAAATGGGGCAATCTATGGTGTAAACATGTTGGAGTCCATGTTGTTTTCCGAGCTCTTCTATTATTTTATTGGTTTTAAGATTAACCATCTTAACGTTCCTGTTTTCAACTGCCCAGCATTGGTAGCTGTTTACTTTCATTTTCCTTGTAATTGCTTGTATGCATTTATCCAGATCCAAATAAAAGCTATAAACG
>JAEZNF010000261.1 GCA_023441845.1 Bacillota bacterium
TTATCGTTAAGCCTGTACTCTTTATTGCTTTCGATTTTCATTCCGTTAATAAAAGTGCCGTTCCTTGAATTTAAATCTTTCAGAAAATATACCCCGTCTCTTGATATTATTTCGGCATGTACTTTACCAACGGAGCTGCTTGTATGTACATAGTCAACCTGGCCTTTGAGCCTCCCTATAATGAAGTTTGACTTATTGATGACGACCGTATCAGGCTCACCGTCCCTCAACGTCTTTAAAACCGGAAATTTTTCCTGTTTATGCTCTAAAATTACAGTATCATAGATGCCCCCGGCGAAGTTTGCCATAGGTATGGTTTTATTAATGTCAGGCATGATATCTTCCCGGCTTTTAGTCCTTTCACCGCTATCCTTGAGGACCTCCGGTTTATAATCCGTTCTTTTGAACTCATACTTGTCCATGTTTATTGAATTATGGCTTATACCTGCCTTTATGTCCTTATTACCTGGGGTTTCTGAAAGTACAGGTACTGCTTTCGCCTTTTCGAGTATTTTCCGCCACATCAGAAAGCTCACCGCCGCTATGACAATAAAAATACCGAAATAAGTTATAGTTGTATCGCCTCCTAAAGCTTTGACATCTGCTTTAAGCACAACAATCCCTGAAATTGCAAGTATAACGGCCTGAAAAATTGCACCGGTAATTATTAATTGCGATTGAAATTTACCCAAAAGTACGACTCCGCTAGAATTAGCGCTGTCTAAATCGGACTTTGGCACCGCAAGTTTGTACTGATTCGGAATTTTTTGTGTAGTTTCCGGAATATCCGGCTTTTTTCCGGCCTTAACCGGTATTTTTAGACCTGGCAGCTTCATACTTTCAGAGTTTGCAGAAGGTACATTAGCTTTTTTGCCCGTTTTATCGCCACCGGAACCGATACTGCTATGTAAAACAGCTCCACTGTTATCATTCCGGCCTGAAAAACTATCATTTCCTGTCGAAGTAATATTGGGAGAGCTTGCATCCGGCTCTCTCAGCTCATCCAAATGTCTTTTAAATTCAGAAATGTTGAAATTACCGTTTCCTGCATAACTTAAAATTCTTTGAATAAAGTTGTCATTTGAATAAACAACATCGGATGCATTTACAATAATTTTTATAAGGAAGTTTTTAAAATCGGTGTTGACATCGAACCCGTTCACTACAGGAAAATACACCAATGAAACCTCCAGAGTGTCCGGATTCAAAAATATCAGTTCATCATCCAGTACAAAGCAGTTATCCGACAGGAAATAGTTTTTACTCTCCAAAATCACCTTTATAATACCCTGCAGGATATTAACAAACTCATTTTTACCGAACTTTCTACGAAGCAATTGGTTAAGCGGTATTTTGGAAGTTATATTATAATACACCCTGACTTTATTGTCTTTCCTTTTTACGCTGATAGGCAAAATTGAAGGGGTGGGGTTATTTGCTATCATTTCAACCTGGTAGTCTATTAACTGATCCCATTCGCCAGGTTCGATGACAAAATAACTTCCGGTCGCTTCATTTTCGTAACTCACTTTAAATTTTCCCCTTATATTTCCGTCCATTGCGCACCCCCATATCACTGTAATTACCTTGCTTACAATTACTTGCACATTAATATTTCCTTATCAATATACAGCTTATGTTGTCCAATGCCTCTTTCGATAACACCCTCCTAACCGTCAAATCTACGTAGTACTGAGAAGAGAATTTGTTTTCTACGGTGTCTTGATAGCTTGATAACATTTCCTTATCACTAAGGTATACATGGAACCCGTCACTGCAAATAAGAAATGCATCATTTGCTTTTATTTCATTTTCTTCTGTGAAAGTGTGCAGTTGCTCATGAACTCCAAGACATTGAAATAACACATTCCGTCTTGGGTGCTCTTTCGCTTCTTCCTCGGTAAGATGCCCTGATTGGACCTCCCGGGCAACCCATGAGTGATCCATGGTTACTTTTTTTATTCCGGAATTCAACATATAGAGCCTGCTGTCTCCAATATGCTTTACAAAATATCTGTCCTCATAAATAAAAATCACGGTAAGCGTAGTCCCCATCTTCAAGGCTTCCCTGTCACTATATTTTTTTATGTCAAGGTTTATTTTTTCAAAAACCCTCTCAAGCTCACAGGAAATATTTGAAGGTTTTAATACGCATCCATCCCTTATCAATCCGTACAGTCTCTCATTCCACCAGCTGTTGAGTCCTTCCACTGCTATCCTGCCGGCTTCTTCTCCTGCATCAAGGCCGCCCATACCGTCAGCAACGGCAAAAAGGCCAAACTCATTGCCGCAATGCTCACCGACTTTTATAAGCACACTGTCCTCATTTATCTTTTTTCTATTTCCCATATGACTTGACACGCCTATGTCAAAAGCTCTTTTTCCCAAGTATTGTCCTCCCGCTTCTTATCTTTAATTCTTTGGCGATGCTGAAAATATAGTCAAACTTGAATAATTTGCTTTTATTATGCACATTATTGGCCTTAATATATTGGAATGCAGCCCTAAGCCACTTTCTTAACAAAAGGTTTCATTGCAGCTTGCACAAAAATAGGCAGAGCCATCCGATAAAGTTATATAATTGGGTATTATTATAGAAAATAACAGAATATATTATTATTATTCTATACAAATCAGAATAATCCTTCAAAAAGATATACTTTTTTCTTTTAATTTTTCTAATATAACATTTTTAGTATAATTATCAAATATCTACAGAAGCTGATATATCATAGAATGAGTAATAATAAAAAGTACTTCCTCAGTTTAAACCCTGCTTCTAAAAATGAATTCTTTTACAGGATAAAGGCTCGGAGCTTCTATGGCCCCGAGCCTTTTTATTTTAAAACCTGTTTGTTAAATTTTATTACGCAGTTTAAGCATTCTCTGTTCAATCCAGATCAAAAACTATAGTGCTATCCTTGATAATACATTTTGAGCCAAGTTTCATCGAAAGGTCAACCTCCCTGTTAATCATGCCTGCAGCGTCCAGACCTGTCTGAGGCACGATTTGGCTCTTTTCGACAGTTCTTACCGGTATAGCCGAAAAGCTTACAAGCTTATTTTCCAAATAGCTCATATTCAATATAAAGGATTCCTGATTTTCAGGATCGTTCTGGTCAAAAATAAAGTTACCCATGCTGTACACTATAGGCTTTCCTTTATAAATTTCAATTCCGTGGAACTGGTGCGGGTGATGACCCAGTATAATATCAACACCGCTGTCTAAAAGCTTGTGTGATAATTCCCTCTGGGAAGGCAAAACGTCAAAGCTTTCTTCCTTGCCCCAGTGAAAGGATACAATAAGTATATCTACCTTGCTTCTTGCCTTTGCCACATCTTCCATTACATATTCCGTTTTTGTGGGAGCCACTCCAGCCTTGTCTTTACCTGCAATAAACATCAGAGGCGGATTTCCCTTATAAAGAACCTCTGACATATCGGTATAACTTAATAGCCCGACTTTATAACCGTTTTTCTCTACTATTGCAAGCTTCCTGGCTTCCTCCATATTTTTTCCCGCTCCCGCATGCGCTATACCATTTCTATCCAGAATGTCTATCGTGTCATATAAGCCCTTTTCATAATAATCGAGTATATGGTTGTTTGCAAGGCTTAGAAGGTTAAATCCCGCATACTTGATACCTTCAAATGCCTTGACCTTGTTTTTTAAAACATATTTACCTCCCTGATTGATTCCAACCAGGCTTTTGGTGCTGTCCGTAATAGATTCCTCCAAATTGCCGAACACTATATCACCCTTTTTGAGTATGTCCGCAACTTGCAAAAATGGATATGTAAAATCTTTGTTTTCCTTTTCAAGCCTTTTTTCAACCCCTCTTCCCAAAAGGATATCTCCGACCGCAACGATTTTCAAGTCTTTTACAGGTGTATTGGTAGGAACAACTGTTGCCGTTTCGGTTGGCTTTATTGTGGCGGGGCTGTCTAACGACACCGTCAGGTCCTTATTATCCAATTCCGACATTATTATATATCCGGCAGCTCCTATCAGTCCTAATATCAACAAAATAATTAAAATTGCGCGTGATTTTTTCATATCTAATCCCCTTGTAATTTAAATTCACTGACAGGCGTATAAACCCTCTTTCTACCAATCTGATCACTTTTGAAAAGGTAGAGTTTTAAGGCCCCGATGCAGGTTGCTCTTCCCGAACATTATAGATTATTTTACCAAAAACCATTAAAAAAGTATATATTATTGCATAATATAACTTTCAAATTCTTGTCGTAAAAGAAATAGTATACTTAAGAAATACGAAAGGGTACCCTCTAGAATTGAATATAATTATGGATGGAATGCATTATAATCCCCTAAAAAATAAAGGCTCCGCAAAGCACAGTTATAGGTCTTTGGATAAAATTATTGTTTGAAAAATCTTTTTAATGATATATAGGTTAAAAAATGGGGAGCTCTTTTGGATCTGCCCTATTTTTTAACCGGAAATCATGTCCTACAGATTTTTTATCGAGTTGAAGGACTAAAAGTAGAAAACAACTCCAATGTTTCATTACCGGTATTCTTTACGCCGTGCTCCCTATTTTTTAACCTATATACTTTATCAGTACTTTTTTATAGAAATTTTGCCCATTTCAGTGCTGAGGACTATTTTGGCCGGATATACCGCCGCTTCTTTGAATTCATTAATTTTAACCGGTCCCAAATTCTCTATATT
>JAEZNF010000341.1 GCA_023441845.1 Bacillota bacterium
CCTCTGCCCGCACAACTGCATTATTAAACCGGATGGGCTGGGAGCCTGCAGAGCAAGAAAAAACATTGGCGGTGCCCTTTATTCCATGAACTACGGCGAGGTTACATCAATTAACCTTGATCCCATAGAGAAAAAACCGTTATACAGGTTTTATCCCGGCTCCATGATACTATCTGCAGGGACTTTCGGGTGTAACCTTAAATGTTCGTTTTGTCAGAACTGGACAATCGCTCATGAAGATGCCGTGACAGCTCGGATCTCTCCTAAAGAACTTGCAGATAAGGCATACGAATTGGTAAACCGGGGAAACATCGGCATTGCTTACACCTATAACGAGCCGTCCATTTGGTATGAATTTGTCTATGATACATGCAAGTTAATAAGAGACAGGGGGCTCAAAAATGTTCTTGTAACTAACGGATTTATAGGAAAAGAGCCTCTTAATGAACTATTGCCTGTAGTAGATGCAATGAATATAGATGTGAAAGCATTTACATCTTCGTTTTATATGGAAATATGTAAAGCCACACTGGATGACGTAATGCAAACAGTCGAAATTGCAGCTCCGAAATGTCATATTGAGCTAACTACACTTGTAATACCCGGCTTAAACGATTCCATTGATGAAATCAACAAGCTTGCAAAATGGGTCGCTTCAATTTCACCGGATATTCCCCTGCATTTATCCCGTTATTTCCCGAACTATAAAATGACCCATATTCCTCCAACCCCTGAACATACCCTTTTAAAAGCCCGTGAAAAAGCATTGGAGCACTTGAATTATGTTTATTTGGGTAATATGTAGCTCCTCTTCTCCCTACCGGCAAAAATACCCTTACAATTTTTAATTCCAGGCACTTCTTCCAAATATTTCATAAATGTTACAGAAAGATTAAAATTTTAAATACATAATAAAAAAACTTTAAAAATCGTTAAAATACTGTATAATCTATAGTAAATAATTTTTTAACTGTTTAGCTTTAATCGTATAAGGAAGTGAGTTTTTGTTAAACCTTTTTAATGGCTTAAATATATCTGAGTTGCTTGACAGAGCAATCAGCTATGTTGGTTTTAATGGCCCTTTGGATGTCATAAGAGCTATCGTTGATGTAGGTATTGTATCTTATCTTATTTATAAGATTATTCGGCTTGTTAGAGAAACAAGAGCCTGGCAGCTTATTAAAGGCATTCTTTTTATTCTGGCTTTTGCCTATGTAAGCGGATTGTTAGGTCTTAAAACAGTATCATACATATTTAACAATACAGTTCAGATAACTGCAATTGCCGTTGTCGTATTATTTCAGCCTGAGCTGAGGAGAGCTCTCGAACAAATAGGCAGAAGTCAGTTTAAGGATTTCTTTAATTTTGAAGAAAGCAGTGCAAGTATAAAGACCACTGCCATGATTGAAGAAATTATAAAAACAGCAACAGAGCTCTCAAAAAATTATGTAGGAGCTTTAATTGTTATTGAAAGAAGCACCAAGATCGGCGAGATAATAAATTCCGGCACTCAATTGGATTCTATTGTATCCGCCGAACTATTAATTAACATATTCACTCCCAATACGCCGCTTCATGATGGAGCTGTGGTTATAAGGGACAATAAAATAAAATCTGCTGCATGTTTTTTACCTTTAACAGATAATCCAAACCTGAGCAAGGAGCTTGGAACAAGGCACAGGGCAGCACTTGGAATAACTGAGGTATCGGATTGCATATCCATAATAGTTTCAGAGGAATCGGGAAAAATATCCTTTGCTCAAAACGGCGGACTTACAAGAAATTTAACACCCGATACCTTAAGAAAGGCTTTAAATAAGAATTTGTTTGAAAAAAGTTCACCAAATAGAAGGTTGGGGTTATGGAAGGTGAAAGATAAGTGAGTGAAATAATTAGCGGTATCCTGAAAAAAGATATAACAATAAAAATAATATCGGTAATGATTGCAATTATTCTATGGTACAATGTCCTCGACAAGAATACCAATCCTGTTGAAGACAAAGTCATTAACATTCCCTTAAAAATTTTAAACGAAAGCTCCCTTGCCGATAAGAATATAGGACTAAAAAACAGGGACTTCCCCAATACCATAAAAGTTACCGTTAAAGGCAGGAAAGATAAAATAGTTTTACTAGGGCCAAATGATTTTCAGGCTCAGATAGATATGGGAAATATCAAGTCGGCTATAGATAAAGAACTTCCGGTTAATGTTATTTATGCCAAGGGTGACTTTACGGTTGTAACCAATCCCGAAACCGTAGCTCTTAGTCTTGAGAATATTATTCAAAACTCATTTAAGGTTGAAGTAAATAAAACCGGCAGCTTAAGTAAATACTATAAAATCATAAAAGAAACAGTTGAGCCAAAAACTGTGACATTAAAAGGCTATGAGTCAATCATTAAAAACATATCAAAAGTGCAGGTTACAGTAAACGTTGACAAATTGGATAGGGATTTTTCAGATGAGGTAGCCTGTAAGTTTTTCAGCAGTAATGGTCAGGAATATACTGC
>JAEZNF010000459.1 GCA_023441845.1 Bacillota bacterium
CATAACTGTCATTCTTTGGCGCACTTACCTCAACTACAGGCAATTTATTCACTTTGTATTTTATAGTAACCTCGTACCTATATGCCTCAGAATTCTCCAGCAATCCTTCATATATTTGGTAATATCCTCCGCTGCTAATAGCACTGGATTTCACAACAATGGTATCTGGCGCTGGTGAACTAATAACAGAAGTTGGAGTTGAAGAATCACCAACAGGAGTTGGGGTTGGTGAACCAGCAGGTATCGGAGTACCAACTTTCGGCAACTTTCCTGAATATGTTAATCCTGAATCTTTATCAATAAACGAAATGTCAGTAGTATCGGAAGTATTAATGTCCGGAAACCAAACCTCAGTCTTTGCGGGCCTTAAAACTTTTGTTTTAACCCCCTCCGATACGGTAATACCTACATTTCCTCCTTCATACACCTCATATTCAACCCTTCCGTTGTCAACAGTAGCACTTTCAACTTCAAAAATGTCAGGTATATTGACTATCTTGCCTCTTTGACTATCCTTATGCGCATTGAAAACTATCGGCGGTTCAAATGTTTTTATCTCATCCTCAGCCTGAACCGGAACCCAGCTCTGAACAAAAGTTGATAAAACAATTGTCAGTGCCAACAACAAAACTATACCCTTACTTAAATCTCTCTTTCTCATTTTAATTTTCCACTCCTCACTTTTTTGTTTATTTGAGATAGCTATCGCTATAAATAAGACTATTAACTAACAAATTTACTATATTACGCTTTATTTCAATTAATGTGTCAATAATTAACAACAACTTACAAAGACTTGAATCCATAATTTAAAAAATAAAATAGCGTATGGAAAATCTGAGTTATATTATACATAAACTATACGGGCATTTCAACATTCCAGTATATTAATGTTAATGGATTTTTGCGCACAAAAAAATGCCTTTACCCCAGAAGCACTGTTTTTAAGGCATTTTTTAGCAATTTAACTATTTTAGATTTTTTATCTCCATAAGTGCCATCGTTATATCATCGGGAAATTTTGTGGTATCAAATATTCCTGCGAACTCACATGCACTGTCTATTATTTTATCAAGGGTAGTGCCAGGCTCTAAAGTATCCATAAGCAGTATATTTTGCAGACGGTCCTCGCCAAACTGTTCCCCTTTCACGTTCTTCAATTCAATTATACCGTCTGTTGAGAAAAACAATCTGTCGCTTTCGGTTAAATGTAAAACACTATCAATATAACCGGGTTTCTCCAGCCAATTGCTTATAGGAATACCTGGAGCCATGAGAATTTCAAACCTTTTATTATCCTTTATGTTAAACACCACAGGACAGACATTATGGCCTGCATTTGAATAGGTTATAGTTAAATGCCTTAAATTAACAATAGCATAAAACACTGTCATATACACATTATGATCAAAACCGTTCTTGTTGAATTCCATGAAAAGGCTGGTAAGAGCTTCGGCAGGCGACAGGGCCTTCTTATCTATGGTAGATCTTAAGAATACCGTAAGCAAGGAAGCCGGTACACCATGTCCCGAAACATCTGCAATATAAATACCCAGATTATCTTCATCAATTTTAAAAAAATCCACAAAGTCGCCGCCCAAATATTCGCAAGGGTTATACTTAAAAGAAATCTTTATTCTTTCCTCTTCCGGCAAGCCCTTAGGCAGTAAACTGCACTGAAGACTTTTTGCAGCATCACGGTCATCCTTTAAACTTTTGTTCTGTTCCAATACCATCTCTTGAAGGGCTATCTCATCGGTAATATCCCGGAGCACTTCAACAGAAGCAACTATATCGCCTTTCGAGTCCTTAACAGGAGAACACATAATAGAAAAAAACCTGCCATTTATTTTCTCTACTTTCTGCTGCGGCTGGCCGCTAAACATTGCTTTCTGCGATATACAGTTCTCGCAAAGTTCAAGCCTGCCGGCAATCTTAAAACAGTCTTCTCCCCTCTGACAGTCTTTAAAAGCCTCCTCCATTGCCCTGTTAACATACACAACCTTGTTTTCACGGTTGACAACCCTTACCCAATCGTACATCCCGTTAATTATATCATGTATCAGAATTTTGTTATTCTCATTGAATATAGACAATTTCATACCCCACTTTAACTTAACAGTACTACTCATATAATAACAAACAGGTTTATACATATCAACCCGGCATTTTTTTGAAAATGGACATAATTTAGTCATAAAAATACTTTGTCCGGTAATAATAATACTATTATATATATTTGGGAGAAAACTATGTTATATAAAACAGCGGTTCAACAGCGATACATTAATATTAACAGCACAACAGCTTTTGACAGCTTCTGTGAGGCCCTTTACTTACTAATAAACAAAGGCCTTAATGATGGATACAAGTCAATAGTATTCATATGCATAGGAACTGACAGATCGACAGGTGATAGTCTCGGCCCCCTTGTCGGGTACAAGATAAACAACATAAAATATGATAACGTACATGTTCACGGATGCCTGGAAAGCCCTGTGCATGCGAAGAACTTAGAAAACATAATTAAACAAGTTACCTCAAGTTATGAGAAACCTTACATAGTCGCTATTGATGCCTGTTTGGGGCGCATGGACCATGTTGGCTATATAACAATCGGTAAAGGTTCTATAAAACCGGGTTCCGGCGTCAATAAAGACCTCACCCCGGTAGGGGACATGTATATAACAGGCATTGTAAATTTCGGCGGTTTTATGGATTTTTTAGTCCTTCAGAATACAAGGCTTAATCTGGTTATGAAAATGGCAGACATGGTATCTACAGGTATCCGATATGTGCTATGGAAAATCAACAACCGTTCTTCTGCAGCCCCTCAATACAATACTCTTGAGGAGCAGAAAGCAGAGCTTGGCAGGTCAACCTGGTAATAATAAAATATATTGAACGCGCGAAAGAATTTTCATAAAGTGTTGCGCGTTCAATGGATCAATGTATATGATTTCGTTAAAAAATAGAATTAGAAATGCAAAAGGGTTTTCGCTAAACATTTAAATGGCCGCTAAAAGGATACCTGTATACGAAACATAATCCGTTACCCTTTTGTTAGCGGCCTTATAAATTACCAACAATGTTTCTTATTCAATGACGAGATCATATCTTTAATAGCATTTATAACTATTTCAGGCTTTTCATTCTGTACATAGTGGTTGCATCCCTCTGCAATTATGTGCTTGCCGTACTTAGACAGTGAAACCGTATCCTTTTGCATTTTCATCCATATGTCTTCATATTCCTGACCAACGCCATGATTCGTTGCAGTTATTACAGTCAAAGGAATATTCTTTAAGCATTTCCTTGTTGCTTTGACCTGTTTACTGCTTTCCAGAAATTCTTCATATGTCCCTTCCGCATTGAACTGGGATTTCATAAATTCCTGAACTTCAGGATGCTGAGTAAGTATCATCTTCTCATTATGATCTTCATGCGTAGGTTCAATAAGTACTATCCCTTTCACTTCATTTGGGTACATACTGGCAAACATCCTTACATTATATGCTCCCAAAGAGTGTCCGACCAGAATAAAAGGGCCATTTATTCCTGCTTTATGCAAAAGTTCATGCAGCTCCCACGCCTTAATCACGCTTGTGCGCGGATACGGGCTTTTTCCACTCTTCCCCAGGCCTGCTCGGTCGTAAGACACAGATCTAAATGTTTTAGATAGCGCAGTCTGAACATTACTCCATGATTCTGACGAGTCCCCATACCCGGAATCAAATACAACAACCGGTTTTCCTTTCCCCTCGGAATGAATATATAATTTATAACCTCCTATATTTATACTTTTCTTAAAGAAATCCGGTGTTTTTTCACAAGCCCTTACAAATTGAACCGGGTAAATAACAGAGATAACAATAGCTAAAATCAAGCCAACTGCCCATAAACCAATGTGCTTCATTATACATTCCTCCTAGAAATAAAAATAAGTGATGCTACCTATAAGACTTAGGTTGAAGATTAACATCAAATAGTACTTACATATATTACGATTATTGCCGGCAAATATTTCGTTTATATACTATAATATTTCCAGTCATTTAATAAGTACTACTAGTACTTATTAAAATTTTTTGTAATGCAAATTTGTGGTCTGTAATACATTGAATTAACTATAAAAATGATGTGTTACGAACTACCGGCCATTTTGCATATTTTTGACTTTTTACCGCTTCAGTGTAAATCTCCGCCATACCTTTTATTATATGTATTACATCTATGCTTTTCTTCAATAATTTTTCATATGTAATTCAACTCCTTAGTTTAATAATAAATTCGGTTCCATTACCTAATTGACTTTTAATGTCAATAACTCCTCCGTGTTTGTTCACAATAATATCGTGAGAAATACTAAGCCCCAAACCTGTTCCCTGCCCCACTTCATGTGTAGTAAAAAAAGGGTTGAATATTTTTTCAAGGTTTTCTTCCGATATGCCTATCCCATTATCTTTAACCGAACAGCAAACATATTCATTTTCCATATATGTTTTTATAACTATTGAACCACTGCCGGCTTTTTTTAATTTTATAGCCTGTATTGAATTTATAATGATGTTTAGAAAAACCTGCTCCAATTGTCCCTTAGTACATAATATCTCAGGCATGTCTTGCGGCTTGAAGCTGATATCAGCAATTCCCTGAGCTTCATAGCTTACAACTAAAAGCACCTGCCTGATTATTTCATTTACAGAGCACAATACCCTGTCTGCTTTATCTCCGGTACCGGAAAAGCTCATCAAATACCATACTATACTGGATATTTTTTTGACACCTTCCTGTGAATCCGCTATTATGCTCTCAAGGTCATCAGATATAACTTCGATCTTCAGTTCTTTAAACATTTTTGTATTCTGTTCCAGATAATTCATAAAAGCACCGGATGGATTTGGATTTTGGACAATTTCTTCCAATCCCGCCCTTGTATGGTCGATGTACTGCTTAATCCTTTTAATATATTTTGCCAATGTCTCCAGATTTCCGGATACATATCCGGCAGGATTATTTATCTCATGAGCAATACCGGCAGCCAGTTCACCGATAGCAGCCATTTTTTCAGATTGGACAAGATGAAACTGAGTATCCTTTAAACGTGCATACAATTCTTTCAGCTCATTGTTCTGGCTTTTTGCAGTCTCCAACATTTCTTTCAATATAAGACTGTTTTTTCTTTGCATTACAGCAGCGTTTAAACGAGCGTGGAATTCCGTAATTTCGATAGGTTTATGTATATAATCATTTGCTCCCGCCTCAAAACATGCTTTAAAGTTTTCACTATCAGCTAATCCGGTTAATATAATTATTTGAACATCATTAAACTTTTTCTGGGACCGTATTACCTTAAGAAGGTCAATACCGCTGATTTCCGGCATCATAATATCAAGCAGGATTATGTCTATAGCTTCTGCCTTAAGGATTCCTTCTGCTTCCAAAGGGTTATCGCACAATAAAATACTATATTCGCTTGATACCATTTTTATATATGCTTCAACTATTTTCAGGTTGAATTTATCATCATCTACAACAAGTATCTTCAATGTTTTCTCTCCTTCGCTTAAAGGATTATACCCCCTGCTTCTCAGGCAGCTTCAATCTGAAGGTCGTACCTTTACCGGCCTCGCTATCAACTTCTATATACCCTTTATGCTTATTCACAATAATATCGTAAGCAATACTAAGCCCAAGTCCAGTTCCCATACCC
>JAEZNF010000467.1 GCA_023441845.1 Bacillota bacterium
GCTTTTTACACTGTTCTTCAGGAATGATGAATTTTACTTCTTCCATTCTTCTTGCTAAGTCTTTAGGAAAATCTTTAGGAATGGTTCCGCCTGAAGGTGCGTTAAAAAGCTTTTTCTTCCAGTATTCTTTTTCTTTATCATAGTCTCCGCTAGATAGAATTATATTTTTTTCGATTTTATCCATAGAAATTCCTCCAGATGCCTAATAAATTAAAGATCAAAATCCCAATCTATTGTTAATTGATCCAGAACATTTATCTGGTGTGAGAGTCTTATATCCTTTATTTTAATATCTTTTTGCTGGACAACCTGCCGAATTATTGTTACTAAATCACTACACATCTTTTGAGCAGTTGACTGTTTAAAGAGATTGGTTGAATAATCCAATAAAAACCTAAGTCCTTCCTCAGTTTCATAGCACATAAGGTGTAAATCTGTTTTAACCGTAGTATTACAAATAGGATATGTAACAAACTTCAATCCATTAATGTTTATTTCACCATGAGGATTTTCTGTATTTTGCAGAACAAAAATTGTATCATATAATCCGCTTCTTCCTTTTTCCTTATGTATATCCAGTTTCTTTTCCAACAAATCAACAGGGTACAAAGAATTTTCGAAAGCCTTTAATGTGTTTTCTTTGACTTCTTCAATAAACTTGGCAAGTGTCTTATCACCACAGGGGAAATTTCGTAGAGGAACTGTGTTAATAAACATACCGATACTCTGGTTTAAATCTTCATGATTTCTTCCAGAAAGCGGAGAACCTACAACAATATCTTCCTCATTGCTGTATTTTGACAAAAGAATGTTATAAGCCGCCAGAAGGACCATATATATGGTAACTCGGTTATCCTTTGCAAACTTCTTTAAGAGGCCCGCTGTTTCTATATCTATTGTAATTTCTTCAGTCCGCCCTTCCATATTTAAAACACTCGGTCTTGTATAGTCGGTTGGAATATTTAAAGCCGGTACTCCTGTTTCAAAAACCTTTAGCCAGTACTGCTCCTGTTCATTGAACTCCTTGGATTGTAAAAACTCCTGTCTCCAGATTGAATAGTCACCATAGTTTATGCGCATCTCCTTCAATGGTTCCCCGGAATAAATCTTAGAAAAATTGTCTGTAAAAATAGACATGGAATGACCATCTGAAATAATATGATGCATGTCAAACAGCATTAAAAATAGTTCTTCTCTCATTTTGACTATTTTGATTCGGAAAAGAGGCGCTTTTCTCAAGTCAAAGGGTTTTATAAAGTCTTCTATTATCTTTTCTGCAAGTTGCTCCTCTGCTTCTTCATAATCAAGTTTAAAATTAATATTTTCCTCAATAAACTGTACAAACTCACCTTCTACAATATCAAAATAAGTTCTTAAGGCGGCATGTCTTTCAATAAGCTTACAAATAGTTTGTTCTACCCTTTGTATATCCAATTTGCCATATACCTTTTTAATAGCGGTAATATTAAAGCTAATGTTCGAAGGGTCCATCTCCTGCAGCAACAACATCTTAATGTGCGAGGCAGAAACCGGATAATATTCACGCTTGTCATATTTTTGTATATCTATTATATTTAAATTGCCGCTATCTTTTATCAAAAGTTTTGCCATTTGGGCAAGAGTCGGAGAACTAAATATATCCTTAATAGTAATATCTACTTTAAATTCTTTCTTGATTTTTGCCAGCAGCAGGGTCGCTTTTAAAGAGTGTCCTCCCATCTCAAAAAAGTCATCTTCCCGGTTTACGGAAGAGACCTCAAGAATTTCTTTCCAAAGGATTTCAAGCTTCGTCTCAACTTCACTTTTAACCTCTGTATTTGGTGATGATAAAATTACGCTCAATGGATCAGGAAGCACTTTTCTATCTATTTTCCCGCTTATCGTTTTTGACAATACAGATAAGGGTATTAAATAATCCGGAATCATATATGCGGGCAGCTGTTCTCCTAAGAACTTCTTAAGTTCAAAGCTTTCCAATTCTCTGCTTGAAGTATAATAACAAGCTAAATATACATTTCCTTGGGAATCTTTCCGATCTACTACCACTGCTTCGATAATATATTCATGGCTTATTAACCGATTCTCAATTTCACCTATTTCAATTCTAAAGCCTCTGATTTTTACTTGCTTGTCTTTCCTCCCGTAAAATTCAATATTATTATCGGGCAAATACCTGCCTATATCCCCAGTCTTGTATAATCTGTTTCCTTTTTTAAATGGGTCCTCCATAAATGCCTTTTTCGTTTTTTCATCATCTCTTAGATATCCTCTACCCACGCCAATACCGGAAACACATATTTCTCCTTTGACACCATGGGGACACAGATTAAGATCCTGGTCAACAATGTAAATATTGAAATTCTGAAGGGGTTTTCCTATAGGTATACTTCGATAATCTATAGCCTTTTCCAGAACAAAATGTGTAATATCATCAGATGCCTCTGTAGGGCCATATGCATTTACTATTTTGATTTTTGACGGATATATTGAGAACCACTTTTTTACAAGAGAAGGCTGTAAAACTTCTCCTGTAACAAATAAATACTCAAGAGTCGGTATAAGCCTTGAGTCTGCCGGCATACTCTCCATATATTCTATAATTACAGACATATAAGACGGAACTACTTCCAATACACTAACTTGTTCAGCTTTTAAACTGACTATAAATCTATCCGGTATCATAATAGTCTCATTTGGGTATATAACTGTTCGCCCTCCTACAAGCAGGGCAGCCAGAAATTGCCACACTGAAATATCAAAACATTGCGATGAATTTTGAACAATAACCGTATTCTGATCTGCTTTGATTTCGTTGATTTTAGCAAACAAATGATTTAACATACCAACATGCTCTACCATAACACCTTTAGGCTTTCCTGTGGACCCAGAAGTGTAAATTATATAGCATAAATCCTGCGGGCCGTTGATATGGTTAATATTATAATCAGGGTAATTCTCTATTTTTTTGCAATCCACCACCGGAAGTTTACTTTGACTTTCGGAAGGGGTATAAGAATCCAGACAAACAATAGTTATATTGTCAATACTTCTCAAAATCTCTTGAAAACTATCCTCATAATTTAATAATTCTTCATTCAGGGTTAGAATTAATCTTGTCCCGCTTTCTTTTAGGATAGTGATTATTCTTTCAGGCGGATAGCTCAAATCTAATGGAATATATACACCACCAGCTTTAAATATACCGATAATTCCAATTAACATTTCTATCGAACGATGACAAAGAATAGCAACACTACTTTCCCTTTTCGTTCCCAAATCCCTAATTGTATGTGCTAATTGGTTTGACTTACTATTCAAAGCTCCATAACAAAGATAACGTTCTTCTTGTTTAACTGCTATCCTGGTCGGATATTGAAGGGCTATTTCCTCAAACAACTGGTGAAAGGTTTTATCCTTCGGAAAAGCAACTGAGGTTTGGTTTAGGCTTTCAATTAAAAGGGATCGCTCGCTTGATTGTAACATATTAATGTCTGAAATCTTTGACATGACATTCTGGATGCCTTCGCATAAAATAATTTTCAAATGCTCAATCATTGCTTCTACCCGCTCAGGCCTAAATTTCTCCGCGCAAAAGGTTATTTCTCCCCGTATTGTATTTTCTTGTCTGCTGAAGGACAAAAGAAGGTCACTTTTTATCTCACCTATTTTCAAAGAACCATGGATGTTTTCCATAAGAACTGTCCTCGTCAGAAGATTTTGTACTTGTATTCCCAGTTCTTCTGCAATATACTCAATTGGATAGTTCCCATATGTATAAGCTTCGCTAACCGCTTCTTTATTGTTTGAAACCAACTCTTTAAATTTCAGCTCCCCACTTACAGCCGTTAATATGGGTAGAATGGTGTTTATGTAAGTTCCGGCTTTGTTTTGTTTATAAATAGGAACACTTACGAGGAGATCCTTACATCCGGAATATTTATAAATTAAACATTGAAAACCTGCCAATAAGATCAAAAAAAGCCTTTGGTCTGATTTGTTACTTGCCTCAATAAGTCTTTGAGCTGTTTTAGTGTCTATAATAAAATGCAAAGATTTATATACATCATTTATCGAATCGTCTTTGTAATATTCCGGCAGTTCAATTGAATCGATATTTTTAGACAGCCGTTCTATCCAATATTCCCGAGACTTCTCCAATTCAGGATTACCTGATAATAAAATATTTTTATCTATCCTGTTTCGCAATACTCTCTTCCTTTCTCTTCATGGTAATATCAGTTAAAATCTTCCCATATTGAACGCGTGAAAGAATTTTCATAAAGTGTTGCGCGTTCAATAGATCAAGGTATATAATTTCGCGAAAAAATAGAATTAGAATTGTAAAATGTTTTTCGCGAAACATATAGAATTAAAAAGCAAAATCTCCGTCATCCGCTTCAAAGTTTTCTATCAGTAATACTTCACTTTCTATTTGCATATCTGTGATTTTTGTATAAGGATTTATAAGTCCTTGTTCAATCAACCATTTGAAGTCTTTTAACATCTTTTCTATCTCGGATTTTTCAAATAAATCGGTTGAATAAAATAAAACCAGATTTATCGTGTCTCCATAATCATATACTTCTAAAGAAAAGTCAAAAAGAGAGACTTTATTTTTAAAATCATAAAACGATATTTCCAGTTCTCCGACTTGTTCCGGTGCTGATACTTCCTTCAAAGAATGAAGCGTCAACATAGTATTAAAGAGCGGATTTTTCCCATTTCTCATATTCAAATTCAGTGTTTCAACAAGCATATCAAATTGATATGCTCTATTTTCAAAATCAGACAAAATGTTTTGCTTAACTTCCTCAAGAAACCGGTCAAATCTTTTTGTTCTTGTGGGAAAATTACGAAGAGCTAATGTATTAACAAACATCCCAGGCATCTCTTTAAATTCCGGAAGGCTTCTTCCATCAATGTCACATCCTACAATAATATCTTCCCGGTTAAAATATTTTGATAGCAATATACTGTAAAAAGCCAAAAAGACCATATACAAGGTTGCACCTGAGTTTTCCATAAGCTCGTGCACCTTTTTTATCATCCCGGGTTCCATTCTTAACTCTACACTGTCTCCATTATGAGGTGTGTTTTTTTCAGGCTCATATTTGGGTATATCAGTGTTTGAAGTAATTTCCCTATATTTGGCCAACCAGTATTCTTGCTGCCTTAATCCCTCTTCGCTTAACAAAAATTCATTTTGATAAAATGCATAATCCCTATATTGGAATTCTATTCTCGCAATTTCCTTTCCGGCATATATCGCTTGAAACTCCTTAAATATTATATCTTTTGTTAGTGCATCCCCAATAATATGATGCATGTCAATAATCAAATAATATTCATCTGTGAAAACTTTCAAAAGTTTTGCCCTAAGCAGAGGACATTTACCTAAATCAAAGGGTTTGATAAACTCAGTTAATTTGGTTTCCAAATTGCCTTTAGCAATTTCGTCATATTCCAAAACAACCTCTATCTGTTCACTAATATACTGAACAATTTCATTATCTACAACTTCAAAGGCAGTTCGGAAAATCTCGTATTTTTGAATCAAAATATTAAGTATTTTTTGAATTTTATCTTTATCCGGCAACCCTTTGATCAATAAAACTCCTGGCATATTATAAGCGATACTGTCTTTTTCCATCATCCAAAGAGCATAAATTCTTTTCTGAGCGGAAGAAGATGAATAATAACCTCTTTTCCCATCACTTTTCTTCAGATGAATCCTTTTTTCATCTCCTGCCTTAGTTGCAATATAAGCAGATAATTCTTTGACAGTGTTATGAGAAAAGATATCATGCAGACTCAGCTTAACACCCCATTGGGTTTCAATTTGACTTAATAAATTCATTGCCTTTAGGGAATGACCTCCCAATTCCATAAAAGAATCATTAATCCCTATCTGGCTTACTTTTAAAACATCTGACCAGATTTGGGCCATTATAATCTCCCCTTGATTTTGCGGAGGAATATACTCTCCTTTTGTCAATCTTTCTCCACCGTATTCAGGTAAATTCTTTCTGTCAATTTTCCCATGGGGAGTTAACGGCATAGCTTTCAATTGAATAAAAAATGATGGCACCATATATTCAGGAAGATATTCCAGAATCTTTTCTCGGATATTTAACTCTAAACTGTTTGGATCATTTGCTGTATAATAACAAACAATCTCTGTTTGACCAAATTCATCGTTCTTAGCAACTGCTACAGCCTGCTTAATACCTGAGCATCTAAGAACTGCTCTTTCAACTTCCTTTAACTCTACACGATAGCCCCGCACCTGGACTTGATCGTCCTTTCGGCCTATATATTCAAACAACCCGTTTTCTCCGAAAAATCCCAAATCTCCAGTCTTATAGAGGAGTTGACGTGTAACAGGATGAGATGTAAATGCATTTTTTGTAATTTCAGGTTTGCCAAAATACCCTGTAGTAATGCCGATTCCGCCAATACAGATTTCTCCTTGTACTCCTAAAGGACAAACTCCTCCATCTAATCCCATTATATATATCTGTGTATTAGCAATGGGTTTTCCAATAGAAATTCGTTTTTCAAACTCATTTGGTTTATGTTCCACTATATAATATGAAGCATAGATTGCAGATTCTGTCATCCCGTATATGTTAGCAATTTTTGCATTAGCAAATGCATCATACCACGTTCTAACCAAAGGAACCGGTATTGCTTCTCCTCCGTTAAAGACCCACTTTAAATTGGGGAGAGGATTTTTTATACCTTTTACTTTAATATAAGTCAAAAAGACACTCATCAATGCCGGAACGAATTGGGTAATAGTTATTTTTTGTGAATCAAGCCATGTGTAAAGTAATTCCACATCTTTGACATTTTGGTCATTGATTATAGACATTTTTGAACCTGTAATGAGCGGCCAGAATATCTCCCATACCGAGTCTGTAAAGCTGGAAGAGGTCTTCTGTGCAACAACATCATCTTCACTAAGTTGGAAGGTTTCATGCATCCAAAATAAGGTGTTTAATACTGCTTTATGTGTAATTACAACACCTTTAGGTTCTCCGGTAGATCCTGATGTATAGATAATATAAGCCATAGAATTCTCATCATCTTCTAATGGCAGTACCTCACTGCTTTTTATGGCAATATCTGCTTCACCGAATATAGGAAAACGTATCGGCTCAACTCCCTCGTAGCCTAGGCAAATGAGTTTCTCTGTACTTGGTGTGATATACTTCAAAACTATTTCAAGGGTTGCCTTTTGAGTGACAAGTACCTTACATCCTGTGTCTTTTAAAATATACTGGATTCTTTTCTCTGGATATCCCGGATCAACAGGTACATAAGCACCTCCTGCTTTTAATATTCCAAGAATTCCTATTATTAAATGTATATTTCTTTCCATCATTATTGCGACAGGCTGATTTCTACAAACTCCAGCATCTGCCAAGCAGTGAGCTACTTTATTTGATTTTTGGTCAATTTCCTGATATGTATACTCGTTTCCCTGGTCAATAACAGCCACTCTATAAGGAAATTTTTGAGCCTGTTCGGTAAAAAGCTTATGGAGAGTAACCTTTTCTCTGTATATCTTATGGGTCTGATTTACTTTTTGCAGGAGATCCTCATCTTCCTCCATAAGGACATTCAGATCGCTAAAATTTAAATCCAAACTCATACCAACTCCTCCTATACATTATAATTCCCTTTAAAAAAGCTCACCATTTTGTCAATACCCTCTTTGTATCTGGGAGTAGAATAGGATAACCTTAATGTGTACGGAAGTCCGAAATCTGATCCCGGCACAGTTGCTACATGTGTTTTCTCCATAATACTTGTTGCCAGATCAAGGCTGGATAGAATTGATCTGCTTTTCATATATCCTTCGCAATCAATGGTGATATAAAAACTCCCTTTCGCCGGTAAAACCCTTACACCTTCTATTCCTTGAAATTGAGTAATAGTTGTATCCCTTCGTTCCTTATAAGAACTAACCAAGGTATTTACCTCATCCTGGTAATCTAATGCCTTAATTGCTCCAAATTGAACAATAGGGTCAGCTGTTAAGAGAGTATGGTGTTGAATCACTGTCAGTGGAGTAAGCAATTCATCAGGAACAATACAATAGCCGACTCTTCTGCTATACATACGAAATCCTTTTGAGAAAGCATCAGTTGTAATAAAGAGCGACTTTGTGTTGTCCAGTTGCATCACAGAAGTTCCCTTGTCATCAAAACATACATTTGCATATATTTCATCATTAATGATAACAGCTCTGCCACCAACAATTTCATCTATTTTATAAAGCTCTTCTCTTGTTAATATATTGCCCAAAGGATTACCGGGAGTATTGATTACCACCACCTTGGTTTTTTCAGTAAAGTTTTCTTTAAAGGACTGCACATCTAAGGATAAATCATCTAAATTAATTTTATAATATCTTATTTTAGCTCCGACTAAAAGAGCACAGAAATGATAAAGCGAATAATAAGGTAGGGGTAAAAGCACTTCATCCCCTTCCTTTAGTAATAAGTAAAAAAGGTTTCTGAAAATTGAACTTGTTCCAACACTAATCAGAAAGTTTTCAGGCTTGATATCCACCTGGTACCTGTCTTTATAATATAAGCTCAACCTTTCTTTTAACTCCGGCACTCCTCCCGGGTATACCAAGGCACTCTTTTTAAAATCACCAAGCGCATCCTGCATTGCCTTGATAATCTCGGGGTGTAAAGGGAGCTCAGATTTACCCAGAGTCATCCTGATGACGTCCTTATTCTCCTTCTCATACTCGTTGGCCATCTGGTCCAAAACAAACATTAAAAACCTGTTATCAAAAAAATTAATATCGGATTGTAGTTTCATATATTTCTCCTCCTATATTT
>JAEZNF010000468.1 GCA_023441845.1 Bacillota bacterium
CAGTATGGTAGCTATGGTGATTTTGTTTAGTGCCGGAGCCAGGATAAAACATTTTGTCATACTTATCGTTCCTGCGGTTACTGCACTGGCGGTCCTTATTTCAACATGGGACTATATGCAGGACAGGGTGCTGACTTTTTTAGACCCTTTTAAAGATAAGCAGGGATCCGGATGGCAGACTGTACAGTCTTTATATGCAATCGGTTCGGGGGGCTGGTTTGGAAGAGGCCTCGGAAAAAGCCTTCAGAAGTTTTTATACCTGCCCGAACCGCATAATGACTTTATTTTTGCTGTTGTAGCTGAAGAATTGGGCTATATTGGTGTTATAGCCATATTACTTCTGTTTTTTATCTTTATATGGAGAGGCGTAAAGGTTTCAATGTGCGCTCCCGATGTGTTTGGAAGTCTGGTGGCAATTGGTATAACATCGCTTGTTGCAATCCAGGCAATAATAAATGTGAGTGTTGTAACTTCATCAATGCCAAATACAGGTATATCGCTGCCGTTTTTTAGTTATGGAGGAACATCGCTTGTATTTATGTTGTGTGAGATAGGCATACTGTTAAATATATCTAAATATGCGAAATATGAACGAATATGAGGTGAAAGTATTTTGAAAGTGCTTGTAGCAGGGGGAGGAACCGCAGGCCATATAAACCCGGGTATTGCCATCGCTAAATATATAAAACAAAAACAACCTGATGCAGAGGTTGTTTTTGTTGGTACCCGAAAGGGCCTGGAAACAAAACTGGTTCCTAGAGAGGGCTTCCAATTGAAGCTTATCCGGGTAAGGGGATTTAGAAGAAAGCTGTCTCTTGATACGTTGAAGGCGGTTAAAGAGTTATTTAGCGGGACTTTCGAAGCAAGGAAACTGATAAACGATTATAAACCCGATATAGTTATAGGAACCGGAGGGTATGTATGCGGTCCGGTGCTATTTATGGCTGCAAGGAAAAAGATTCCGACTCTTATACATGAGCAAAACGCTTTTCCCGGAATTACAAACAGGATATTATCCAGATTTGTAAATGTGGTAGCAATCAGTTTCAAGGAATCCGAAACCTATTTTAAAACGGCAAAAAAGCTTTTATTAACCGGAAATCCTATAAGAAACGAAATGCTTGAGGCAGACAGGGGGAAGGCCAGGATAAAGCTCTTCATAGATGGACATATGCCGTTAGTGGTTATTTTCGGAGGCAGCAGGGGGGCCGAAAAAATCAATCTTGCTGTTACGGAAATGATCAGGGATCACCTTAATGAGGTGGACTGCAAAATTATTTTTGCGACCGGAGACCAGCAGTATGAAAGAATTATAGGTGAGCTTAAGGGAACTGGGAACAAATCTGTGGAAATTGTACCTTATATATATGACATGGCAAATATAATGGCCGCTGCGGATTTGGTAATTTGCAGGGCTGGTGCTATAACCATAAGTGAGCTGACTGCGTTGGGGGTTCCGTCACTAATGATACCTTCGCCGTACGTTACTGCCAATCATCAGGAGCACAATGCACGGGCATTAGAAAAGCAGGGTGCGGCAGAAATCATACTGGAAAAGGACTTAAGCGGAAAGGTTATTTATCAGAAAATGACCGAACTTATTAAGGATGAGAGAAAACTAAAGGATATGGCCCAAAATGCCGGAAGAGTTGGGGTCAGGGATGCGGCTGAAAATATTTATAATACAGTCATCGGTCTTATGGACAGTAAAATCAAGGGTTAAAACTATTTAACCCTTGATTTCCAAGTCGTTATCTTTTGTAACACTTTTGTAAACCCGGCATAAAATAATTATAAAATGTACTTTTATTTCCACCGGTGTTTACGGAGGTGTTTCTATTTATGAGCAAGTTGATAGTTGTCGGTGGGCAAAAACTGAAAGGCGAAATATCCATTGAGGGTGCTAAAAATGCCGTTCTGCCGATTTTAGCAGCAACGGTATTAAATGAAGGCCTTAATGTCATAAGAAACTGTCCTGACCTTAAAGATGTTGAAACCACGCTGAAAATTCTTGATAACATAGGATGCAAGGTAACGAAGGAAAATGATGTTGTTATGATAGATTCGTCAACAATAAACAGTACCTTTATACCCGAAGACCTTGCCTCAGAAATGAGGTCGTCAATAATTTTTATGGGACCTATTCTTGCAAAGTACGGAAAAGTTACTATAAGCTACCCGGGTGATTGTATAACCTTATGGGCACATTGTTAATAAAAACAGAGATTATTATTCAGCAATGATTGCTATTTTATTGCTTGATGATGAACCATACCCGTTTGTTAACTTAAAATAATAAGAATACTGGCCTTTTTCTTCCGCCATTATTGCTACCGTCTTGGTTTGAGGGGCTGGAGTATTGTCATTAAGCGTAAAAGAATTAATAAGTTGACCATCTTTATAAAGACTTAACGCTGTACCATTATTTCCACCGTCCATGTGCATAGTCAATACAAAATATTCTCCGGCACTTACCCAACTTGAAGATGTAGTAATACTTATTGCGCCAGGTTTGCCTTTTGCAGCACTTTTGGGTGTAGTCGCGATTTTGGCTGTTACGGTTGAAGAAGCATGTTTTGATGCAGGGCTAGATGCTTTGGCACCGGAGGATTCCTTGGGTTTTGTTTTAGTCTTTGCAGTATTTAAAGCAGGTGTTTTGGAAGGATCTAAAGAAGGATCAACGTTAACGGCGGGTATTACTTTATTGGGTTCCACAACATCTGTAGGCTTTGTGATAATAGCACTATTGGCAGGACTTGGCTTAATGTCAACAGTACTGGTCGGCACAAGGGAAGCTTTAACCGGCGTGATGTCATTAACGGCATTAAGACTATGCACGTTGTTTGAAGATGGTTTTCCAGCGTGATTAAAGGTTATAAATATGCTGAACAATGCTATTATGGTAATAGCGGCTATCATGCTGCCTATTGTCAGAGAATACTTTAAAATTTTATTTTCAGCAAGATTAAAGTTGTGATTATCATTGAGAAAAATCTGTTTGCCAATACTCTTACTGTTGCTTTTAATTTTAATAACAGCAAATTGGCCATGAAAGTTCATTACTATTGCTTCTTTCTTATACTGTTCAAGAATGACTCCGACATTATCGCTAAACTCTTTATCCAATGCAATATTTTTCAAATAACTCTGAAGGATTTTGAGATTGCTTTTTATTATAAGGCAAAGGGAAATAATATAATCTTTATTTCGGTTAATAAATTTTTTCTGGAATATACTTCTGTCATACAAGTCTTCTAAAGGTAAGTTTCTTTCAGATATAAGCTTATTGAATAAAGTATCATTTGAGGTTATAATGTTTGCAATTTTTAATGCCGTCCTCACTGAATCAATATCCTGGGGAGCTAAAAAGTAAAGGTCCCTAAGTGTTATGCCGAATTCCCACAGTCTATTAGTATAAACAGTAATTTCGTCCTTATCCTCAAACTTTCGGTAAAGGTACTCTCTGCTGGTTTCATCAGTGGCAGATTGCTTTGAATTTTCGACACTAATAACATCAAGAACCCATTCTTTTATAATATGTTCGGAGTATGTATAAAAATCATTTTCGCCTGTTGTATCAAAGTTGTCGATGGAATAGTTGAACGCAGAAAGGCCGACATTGTATTCGGTACAGCTTTCGGCAATCTCAGACTTATCCAGGATTCGAGCAATAACATTCAAGATAAAATGCTTATTTGCACGTATAAATTCATCTCTAAGAAGCACATCGCCTTTTTTGATTTTATTCAGATATTCCAAAAAAGATTTTTTACCACAAGCTTTCTGCAGATCCTGATTAAAATTATCCATCGTATCACTCCTGTCATAGACTGAAAACCTTTAAATGTTTAGTAAACACGTTAAATAATATCTTTTGCGATCCCAGGTTGCATGGGCGAGCAGTGCAGTGCAGCAGCCAGCCCCAGGCCTCATATGGCCCCAAACCTTTTATTTGGATACAACGTTAACCCATATGGTGGAACTTCTTACTGTTCCAAATTCATTGACCAGTTCCCATCTGTATTTATACATGCCTTCATATTTTGCAACTATTTGATAAGATGAACTTTGAGCATTTGGAGTATTATCTGTAAGCTGTTTAACTGAAAGCAGATCATCATTTTCATATAAAATCAAGCTTGTGGCATTATTTCCTCCATTCATATCCATAGAAATTCTATATTTTTCTCCAACTCTGACAACATACAGGTCGGAGTTTATGACAGGTACACCCGGTACACCGCTGGCTTTATGAATTTTGGGAGCCTGGGTGTTTTTCGCTTTATTGCTGGTTGGAACAGGCGTTGGCCTGATGCGCGTCGGCTTCGGTTTTGCTGTGGCCTTCATGGTTGGCCTATCTTCAACATTTGTTTTCTGCGTAACAGTAGGACTTGGTGCTTCGGTAGCAGCCTCAGGTGTAGGTACTTCGGTAGCAACTTCAGGTGTAGGTACTTTGGAATCAACATCATTTACTGCTTCTGTGGCTATAGGTTCCGTAGGGGTTGTATTAAGAGGAGTATAAGCAGCCCGCGGACTACTCTCAGATACAACTGTTACGGTGCCCTGATCAGAAAAATACAAAAATGTAAATAAAAAAACAATGAAAAGAACCAATACTGCTGCTGCTAATATATATATACGGTTTGAACCGATTTTCCCTGGTGATGCCGATTTGATATTAAGGTTATCCAGTTTAATCTGTTTACCTATTACCATATCATTGAAAGATCTGATTTTGGTAATTACAAACCTACCCTGAAAAGTAATGAGGATGGCCTGGTTTTTATAAATCTCAAGAACGAGACCTATATTCTCTGCAAATCCTTTTCCGTTTTCAACATTTTTAAAATAACTGTGTATAATCTTGAGATCCTCTTTAATAATAACACACAAAACAAGTATGTATTTTTTATATTTCTCGATATATTTTTTTTGTGCTTTTGTGTTATCATCCAAATCCTCATAGGGTATATCTTTTTTTGCAAAGAGCTTTTTATAGGTCTTGTCGTTTTCGGCCAAAGTCTTTGCAATTTTTAATGCTGACTGGACCGAACTATCATCGGTCGGGCATTCAAGAACAAGATCCTGGAGAACTATATCAAGCTCCCAAAGTTTGTTTTTGAATGTGGAGAGTTTTTCCTTGTCCTCGGTGCTATAATACAGATAGCTTTTTTCATCGGCAGCAAAATCTGCAGACGGTTCATTGCTCTGTTTATTTCTTAAATAGCTTATTATATATTCCTTTATAACTTTCTCTACGTATGACAAAAAAATGCCTTTACTGTTTATATCGTAGCTGTCCAATGCAGAATTAAAGGCAGAAATACCAATCTCAAACTCTATGCTGTTTTTGGTGATTGTTGACTTACCGAGAGTATCGCAAACAATTTTTAATATAGTGCTTTTATTTTCCTCAATAAAGTTTTCTCTTTCTAAATAATCACCATTTCTTATTTTGGTTAAAATGTCTGTTATATTCTCATTACGGTATTTTTTCTTACGTCCTTTAAAAATGCCCATGATATACACCACCCTCAGCATGTAAAGTTTTAGCTGTAAAAATTTGAAGAGATACACTATGATTATATATGTAAACAGAAAAATCTGCAAGTTTCGATAGGACAAAAAACGAATTTTTAATGAAATAAATTATGTAATGGTAGATTGGAGCGATGAAGTAATGTGAAAACCTCATCGCTATTGCCAAAGTGTGTCTGAAATATGACGGTATAGTGTGTCTTAAATACCTCAATAAGGAAAATTCTGCTAACTCGTTGGATCATCAAGATTCTCAGATTTTCAATCGGATAAGGAAATTACAGACCACTATGTTGTTTTTTCCTTTACGGAACGGTGTTCAATAAGATCTATTGCTCCAAGTAAAACATGTGCCATACCGAATCCGGTAAGGCCCCACGAAACACTGCGTGAAACTGGTCTTAATGCCAGTCCTGTTGCAGCTACAGCAGAACCGAGTACTGTCGGAATCAATCCTTCTCGAATTTTCATGAAAAAACCTCCTTAATTTCGTTTTAGGTAGTACTGATAATGAATTATTGTATATTTCGCTATAGTATTAGTCTGGCTAATTTTTATGATTTTATTAGGATTCTTTTTACAGCTTATCAGCATGAAACAGAGTTTATTGCCATTATATACTTTTTGAAACAATACGATATATACACGTAAAAAACTTTAATAAATTTTTAATAATTATTACACATTTACGTCTTAAAATTTTAAAATAGGAGATCTGCAAAACAAGTTTAAAGTGTTTAAAAGCAGCATATTAACGCAGCTGATGAGAAAAAATAGTGGGAGGATGTAAAATGAGTGGTAAACTTAAGTGGATTATGAAGAAAAAGTTGACAAAAGCAATTGCAATTTTATTAGTCCTGGCAGTAGCTTTTTCTGCTTTGGTCAAGTTTGATGTAATCAAATTGGGTTCGAAGAAGGCGATTGTACAACAGCAGAGAACTTCCAGGGTTAGAAAAGGGGATATATCCATAAGTGTTACAGGATCCGGTTTCATTGTTTCATCGAATAGAATTGATATAACTCCCAAAGTGTCCGGAATAATAACAAAAGTTTGCTTTAAAGAGGGTGACACTGTAAAGAAAGGTGATTTGCTTTTCGAACTGGATGATTCTGATGCGAAGTTGAGTCTGGAAGAAATAAAAGCGAATATAAAAAAAGCCGAATTATCAAACAGCAACAGTGTTAAAAGTGTAAATAATCTAAATATTACGGCTCCTTTCAGCGGTAAGATTACCAAAATAGATCCCAAAGTCGGAGATACGCTGGGTAAGAATGCCGGCATCCTCACAATAACCGATATGTCGAAGCTCAAGGTTGTCC
>JAEZNF010000494.1 GCA_023441845.1 Bacillota bacterium
ATGCAGTAGTATACTGTACTCTTATTATATCTTCCTTGCATACTTGTAATCTCATTTTACCAACGTTCATGGTAAATGTAACCCCTTTGGTATCAACATTATAGGATGATACCGACAAAGCATGTACCTGTAAAGCCGTAAACGGCCCTGTCCCGGAAAAGACCATTCCAAGGATTAATAGACAAACCATGGCATTTTTAATAATTTTCATTTAAGCATTCCCCCCTTTAGTTATTTTTATCTCTATACTTGAAACCTGAATTACTTAATAATTCTCTCCTGTATACTAACGCAAACAAAGTAATGTTTGCATAATCTTCGCGTAAGTATATTACTTCACAGGAAGGTTCCTATTCCACTACAAACCGGTCTGCCTATTTGGGTAAAACAGTATTGAATTTTGCAGCAATAATCATTACATCAGTCATATTTATTGCGCCGTCATTGTTAAAGTCATATGATGCTGTATATCTTGCGTCGCCAAGAACCGAATTGAATTTAGCAGCTATTATAATTATATCAGCCATGTTTATAACACCGTCATTGTTTAAGTCAATATTGGTCGCAGGAGCAGGTGTTGGAGTAGGAGTTACTGTAGCGCCGACAAACTTCCACCAGTTCAGATTAAACAGGTAACCGCTGCCGCCCGTGAATTTCAGATATAGATCATGAGTACCGCTTGCACCGCTTATATTACAGGTTGCATTAGCATATGTTTGCCAATCACCTGAACCAGTAACATGACAAGTTCCTACCAAAGGTCCGGTAATACTGTCAAGTCTGATTTCAATATCACCACCGCCGGCAGCACTTGCTACTCTTGCCTGAAAGCCGGACGCACCGCTTCCGAAACTGATATTTTTGTAGACAACATAATCACCATCCTCTATATACCCGATATTATTCCCGCCTTCGCCGCAAGCTTCCGTCTGGACTCCCGACTGGTCGTTAAAATCTTCCGCTTCCATCTGTGTATAGGCAGATATCGGTGCAGGTGTCGGGGATGGAGTTGGTGTAACACCAGGAGTTGGTGTCGCAACAGGATCGATGCCTGTGAACTTCCACCAGTTGAAATTAAACAGGCTGCCGCTTCCGCCTGTGAATTTCAGGTACAAGTCATGTATCCCGGTAGCTCCGCTTACTGTACAGGATTTTGTTGTCCATTTCTGCCATCCGCCTGTACCCGATACAGCACAGGTTCCAACCAGTTTACCTGTCGCACTGTCAAGGCGAAGCTCAATATTTCCTCCGCTGTTTGCCGAAGCCACTCTCGCATCGAAGGATACTGCTCCGTTACCGAAATCAACACCTTTTACCTTTATATAATCACCATTTTCTATATTGCATACATCCATTCCGCCTTCACTGCATTTTTCCGTTTCTATCCCCGATTCCCAGCAGATTGTTTCTGCTTCAACCGTGCTATATGGATTTAGATTTTGAACCTGATCCGGACCCTTTGTGGTCATATTCATCGATGGGATTGTGCCGTCGGCATTATATTTGAATTGTTCGACGCATACCGAACGATGATAGCCCCCGCCTCCAGTCAATGCACCGTTATGATAGAAAAAGTAGGAATTTCCCTTATAATCTACTATCCCTGCATGGTTTGTAAAACTGCTGCCCTGGGTAGGCATGATTTTTCCGCGATAGGTCCAAGGTCCGGTAGGGCCGGTGCTTGTAGAATAAGCGATATGCTCCGATATAGGACCGCCGGCAAATACCATGTAGTATAATCCGCTTCGTTTGTAAAACCATGGGCCTTCCTCATATGAAGTTGCCCTATCGGTATTGGAACGCACTCCGAAACTCGCTGTTGTCAGATTTATCTTGGTAGGACTCCCCGAATATGAAACCATATCCTGATTTAACTTAACATACCAAAGGTTGGGGTTCCCCCAATAAAGATAAGCCTGTCCGTCATCATCGATAAATACTGTCGGGTCGATATCACCGGTGCCTGTAGTAACCAGAGGTTTACCTAAAGCATCAGTAAACGGCCCGGTAGGGCTTGTTGACACTGCAACGCCAATTGCCGTACCGCCGTTTTTTTGCGTTATTGGAACATAGTAATAAAATTTACCGTTTCTTTGAATACACTGTCCGGCCCATGCATCACCTTTTGCCCAACTAAAGCTAGTGTAGGACAATGGCGATCCATGATCGGTCCAGTTTACCATGTCTGTTGAGGAATAGCATCTCCAATCATTCATAGTAAAGAAGTTATTTACCACTACATCCTCATCATGACTGGTATACACATAGCAGGTCCCGTCATACACCATAGGAGCAGGATCAGCGGTATAAAGGGTTTGTACAATTGGGTTGTCTGCATAACATACCGCAATGTCAAAAAGAAATAGCGATATAATTGCAAACATTATTATTTTTTTCCTCTTGTTTAAAAATAAAGCTCTTGTCATGTTACCCTCCTATATAATATAAATTCTCTCTTTAATTATCATCCTAATTTAGCTCTTAAGGTGTCAAAAATCTTAAACTCAGCTATAAAAAGCATCAAGACAGGTTACTGTAACCCTTGAACACCTTATATAAAGCCGCTGTAAGATTCTACACCCATATCAACCCTAATTTTCAACTTACTGGTATATCAACTATCAATATATATTACTTACTTATTTACTCATCAATATAGTTAATTTCTATGCCAAAACATTCTTTATCTACTTTATTTTTCGTAGTATGTACATTTTTTAAGTTAGGAATTTTAATTTTATTTAATACTCAAAAGTAACTATTGTAAAATTACATAATTATAGATAAACAAATTAAAAGTGAATTTATTAAACAGCTGAAAAGTGTTAAAGCATAACTATTTTTCGCTACTTAATATTTCAAGGTATAAAGTTGTTTATCTTCAGTGAATTGAGACTACTTCCAATACATAACGAAAGCGGAAGAACCTCGAAGACGCGGGATTATAATTGGTGACTAAAGCCATAAAAGATTTGAGATTTGGATTTGGATTTGGATTTGGATTTTGAAAGATGAAAATAAGCATCTACAGTTTGATAGATGTACACGTTGATTATTTTATTTGTATTAACACATTTTACATTCTATTTTGATATTGCAAAATATATACATTGATTCATATGTTGCGAAAGATTCAGTCGTTAGCCTCAGAATGCAGATGCTTTAACTGCACATTTTAATATGCAAAATATTTTTCGCAACATATATAGAAGCCCGATAACTATAATTATAGAAACTGATCTTTGAACGAATCCCTTATGGCAAGGAACTCATCTATGTTTTCAAAGAAAATGTCCAGTAAATAGGGATCAAAATGCTCACCTCTTTGGGATTTGAAGTATTCCAGTATTTCATCCGTTTTCCATGCAGGTTTATAAACTCTCATAGTGCCAAGAGCATCAAAAACATCTGCTATTGCAGTTATTCTGCCATATATATGTATTTCCTCGCCTTTAAGCCCATTAGGATAACCTTCGCCGTTATATTTTT
>JAEZNF010000496.1 GCA_023441845.1 Bacillota bacterium
ACTCTGTACCAGCAGCAACATTTGGATAGCAATCGCAAAAAAGTCTGTATGCATTTTGATTAAACTGTTTCAGCCCAATTTGCAATTCTTCAAGGCTTACTTTGCTCTTTTTCAACTCTTCTTTCAATTTTGCGAGAGCCTCAGGAAAACTACATTCCCATTTTTCAATGATAGCAATTGCTGAATCAAAATATGTATCTGGTAATAACTCTTCAAGATTAGCTCTAGTCAATGCGTCATTAAGAGCAACCAAAAAAGATTGATTTATGTCTGTGGAGTTACTGTTAATTATCACTGGTAGAGTTCTGATATTTGAACCAACAATAGCTCTAGCAAGGGCACTGACTTCATTATTAACACGCTCAATTTTATCACAAAGTTCGATCAGAATTTTGCGTACATTTTCTTTTTCGCTGGGGTTCTTTACACTAACGTCCAAGGAAGTTAGTGCTGACAGCACCAACGAAAGATGGGATTTCCCTCGTCCATATGGTCCAATAAGAACTGTCGCGCGGTTATGTGGCTCGGTATTGTAATAGAAGGAATGCAAAAAAGCGCCGAGTATCTTAACCGACTGCTCGGTCGGAATATATCCTCGTATTTTCTCTGTTTTATTCAAGTCATATTCGAGATTTACAGAAGATTGAAATCCCTGATTAACCTCAACTAATTCGTTGTACTTCATATGTCATCGTCCCTGTGCCTTCTTATAGTATTCAGCCATAATATCCTGCGGATTCATTACTGACTCTACATAAATCATATCTAGTCCAGCAGTTCTATTAATTGTAAGATATCCCGAAATACGCAACTGATCTAAGTACTCGTTGATAATAACACGATTTAAGTTAAACACCCTGCCAACATTATTCGGAGCTTTCAAAAGGTCATCGATACTTACGGACGTTTTATTGTTTTTTAAAAGATTCTTCATAATGACATAAAGCACGGCGAGCTTGTCAAGTTTTCCGCGAGCGGGACTGGTTTTTATATATGCGCCTTTAACCTTGCTGCTTTTGTGAAGCAGCCCCAGATCAACAAGTGGGCAAGCAAGGCTATCTTCTGGATGAAGTTCATTTCTAAATTCTCTTAGGGCATCTTTTTTTTGACGCTCAATAGTAGCATTATCGTTCATGTACATTCTGATAATGCTCAAGCAATCATCCTCAAAAGAACTTTCCGAATAGGTGCAACTCTCGTCCATCTTTTTATCCAAAAAGGTCTTACAGGCGGCAATCATGTCGCCCTTCGAAAAATCTTGTCCATCGTATTCATTAAAAAAAATATGCCATACAATGCAAAGATCTTCACTTGATACGATCTGATAATGAATAAGGAAAAGTGTAAAAATGTCATCAAAATAAGGATCATACTTTAACACAACTTTTCCAAAATCTTCAGTCAAATACTGTGCCCGGCTTTTTCCAGAATTAATATACCTTTCTTCACAAAGTGCTGTTGCTTGTAGCCAGAAGCGAATCGATTTGACCATTTTACTACCGACGCCTAGTTGCTCCATTACGTCATCTTGAGAAAACAAAACATCGCAATTCTCAACGCAACGCATCCCCTTGCGCAGCCAGCCTTCTCTAAAATTGAAGGATTCATTTCCTTTTAACTTAACTTTTTTTAGTTTTTGATCTATCATTTTTCAAAATACCCTTTCCCTCTAGGTAGTAACACCCTGCGCATATAGCATCCACTCGTATAATGGTTAATACACTCAAAACAATGGACACACTTATTCTCATCAATCTCATAACGGTAGTCCGTGTCTGCAGGCCCGGATTTAATCAGTTTTATTGCATTGTGCTTGCATACGTTTTCGCAAGCATGACATCCTGCACATAATTGATACTTTGTAAGCTGACACTTGAATTTAAGTTCTATCTCAAGTGTTTTACTTCTATCGGCTATTGGCGTTCCCAAAATAGAAATACGCAACTCAGATCCGCCAATTCGTCCTTGCAGTTTTATAATCGGCTGTTTTGTCTTGTGGTCTAACACATATACTTCACCCAATCGTGTTTTTCCCATGTCGAAATTCAATATCCCAAACGGTTTAAAGAACTCATACAATTCAGTCGCTATAGGTTTATTAAGTACGTAGCTAAACGATTTTGCGTCTGTGGCGCACGGTTTAAAGTCAATAGCAACATTTTTGCTAAGCTCCATCCCTGCGCCGCCTTGTCTTGCCTTCCATCCACCGCTTTTCACATAATCTTCAGGATCGTCTTTTCTCAATTTCTTGGCAAATGCCATGAGCATTGTTTCAAAACGATGAGACTGCTCTGGCAGATATATCTTTGATAGGAACTGTGCCCACGCAGTATTGTTGGGGCAACACCAGCATCCAACGCGGGTATATCCCAATCTGTATGCTCGATTAAAATCGATTTTCGTAGTCGCAAGATATAGCCAGATATCGTAATCAAACCAATCAATTATCGGCGATGCAACAAGCTGCTTTGAAATTTTTTTGCCTTGAGAAGAGCGTTCATACAAGCTTCTACTTGTAGATTCGTTTCTGCGTATTCCATAGAAAGTTAGTATTGTCTTTTTTTCACCAAAGGTCCTTTTTAATTTTTCGCCGATAAACCCCGTTTTGAAAATCGTGCAGCACCATCTTAATGATCTACTCGGAGGACCGAATGTTTCGCATAAGTTATAAAAATCTTGCTCCTTGTTTTCAGCCAGAAGCATTGGCGTTCTAGGGTTATTGGCTTTAAATCTTTTAATATAATCGTATGTCTCAGGAAATTCCAGTGTTGTATTTCCAAATATATGAATAATATCTGGCTTTGATAAAGCCTTTCTTACAAGATCACTAACTACAGTAGAATCTTTTCCACCAGAAAAGGACACAAACATAGCGCAAGTATCATCATTTTCATAACGAGTCGCTTTGTTACTAATGTATAACCTTGCCTCATCATTGATATGATGATATCGTTCTGCATTAGCTTTCACCCAAGTCTGAATCATTGAGTAAAAAGACTCATATGAGTTTACACCAGAGTATTTTTCGAGTTCTAAACGCACTTCATCAGCATTGCATTTACTAATATTTGAAACGGAAAAGACTATACGTTTTCCGTTAACATAGTATCTATTGCCTGTTCCATTCCACACAGAGTCATTAATAAATGCCAACGGCTTTCCGAGAAGAATTTCCACAAGCAATCGTTCTTCTGGAAAAACCGGACGAGCATCAGAAGTGAACTTATCACCTTCTGTGCCACAAATTGGGCACACCATATCATAGATAGGTATATTACAATGCGAACACCAAAACAGTACACTGTGTGCCTCAGCACGCTCTCCACAGTAGGGGCATGTACTATCAGCACCTGTCAATCCGTTTGGAATGAAATCCTGATTGCACTTTTTACAGCTGCAATTAATCATAAGAATCCCTCAAAATCAATAATCATTCTTCCTCAATAATCTGCATTAGATCTCCAATATCACAATGAAAGACCTTGCAAAACTTAATCATCGTTTCCATAGAAACGGTAAGTCCTTTATTCAGCTTCGTCATCGTATACGAAGTGACATTTGCTGCTGTCGCAAGGTCTTTTTTCTTCATTTTATTTTTCTTCAACAGAATCCAAAGCTTTTCATAACTGATTATCATTAGGAGCCTCCATTAGGCATAAGTAGGTGTCTGTACTCAAATTACAACTACAGTATACATTATATGTGACAACAATCTATAAATCAACGTATTTAGTAATATTTTGACATATTATAGTTTGCGTTGGTGAAATTTTGACCCACCAAAAGCAAAAATAAACTCCGGTACCAAGCCTAAAGCGAACTTGCTACCGAAGTATATTTTAATAAACAGAAACATCGTATTTGAAAATTTAAAAGTAACAACACTGTATATGCCGCTTCGCTCAATTGTCACTGCGTTTACCTTCCACCAAGTAAATAACGTCGTTTTCTACCCGTTCAGCGATTCTGGTATGTTCTTAGCACGCTCTCTAAATTTATGAACTTCCCATTATGTTTGTCCCAAGCGGTTATCCGTATTTCTCATTATGTTTATGATCCTTACAAACCCGGGCAACAACTCCTACAGACTGTTTTCTGATGGAAGTATAGTACCCAAAT
>JAEZNF010000560.1 GCA_023441845.1 Bacillota bacterium
GTAATGGTCAGGAATATACTGCCTACAAAAATAATATTCCCGTAAATGTAAAGCTTGAGGTGGCAAAAGAAGTTTCGGTTAATGCTGTTGTCAATGGTACCCCCGCCAAAAACTTTATAAATACGGAAAACAAAGTAACCCCGTCTAAAGTTTATATAGTAGGCCCGCCTAAATTACTAAACGGCATAAACGAATTAATAACCGAACCTGTAGACATTGAAAACAAAAGTTCAAACGTCGAGGCCAGATGCCGTTTGAAAATTCCTGAAGGTATAAAAATTTATGATGCTCCCGATAATATAATTGTTAACGCTTTAATTGAGCAGGTTGGGCGGGTAGACTTCGATATTCCGAAAGAGGATATTGAAATATTAAACCCTGAAATAGACAATACCCTAAATTACGATATTCAAACCCCGGCTATAAAAATAACCTTGAAAGGTAAAGCCAACGTATTGAAGAAAATAAATATCCGCAGTTTAAAACCCAATATAGACGTATCAAACCTCACTGAAGGCACTTATACACTGCCGCTTAATTTAAACCTTCCCAGCGGCGTAAGGCCTGTTGAGAGTTATGAAATTGAAGTCAGGATTGATAAGAGATAAGAGGATTTCTATGAAGCTTGCAATAAATAATTTAAGAACATCACTTGATGACAATACGGAATCATTAATGCGTATTGCAGCTAAAAAGCTGAATATAAGCACCAAAGATTTTATTAATTTCAGAATAACCAAAGAATCTATTGATGCACGCCGCAAACCCAATATCAGTCTTGTTTACTCTATTATGGTCGAAGTAGATGGTAATATCAGACTTCCGAATAATTCAGATGTTAAAATCCTGGAAGAAATAAAAGAAGAACCCCTTCTTAACGGCAGCAGGAAACTCACCGGCAGGCCGTTAATAGTAGGGTTTGGGCCGGCAGGAATGTTTGCGGGACTTATACTCGCACAGAACGGTTATAAACCTATAATAGTCGAACGCGGAGAAAATGTGGAACGGCGCACTGAAACGGTAATGAATTTCTGGAATAAAAACCGGCTGGACCTTGAAACCAACGTACAATTTGGCGAAGGCGGTGCAGGAACTTTCTCCGACGGCAAGCTGACAACAAGAATAAACGACCCGAGGTGCGACAAAGTTTTGAAAGAATTCGCACTAAGCGGAGCCGGTGAAGAGATACTATACAAATACAGGCCGCATATAGGTTCCGATGTGCTAAAAAGCGTTGTAGCCAATATCAGAGGACGAATCCAGGAGCTTGGAGGCGAAATAAAATTCAACACCAGGCTGACATCATTAAAAACCAGAAATAATACTGTTACAGGTGCTGTTCTTAACGGATCCGCCGAAATTGATACCGGTATTGTTATACTAGCTATCGGACACAGTGCGCGTGACACTTTTCAGATGCTTTTTGAATCAGGTATCGCTTTTTTGCAAAAGCCTTTCTCAATAGGGGTCAGGATAGAACATCCCCAGGAAATAATAAATAAGGCTCAATTTGGTGTTGCGGCAAGGCATCCCAGGCTAGGTGCAGCAGATTACCAGCTTTTTTACAAGACTTCGGGACGCACAGTCTATTCTTTCTGCATGTGTCCGGGCGGTATTGTTGTAGCTTCAGCCTCAGAAGCCGATTCAGTTGTTACCAACGGCATGAGTGAATATGCCAGGGATAGGGAAAATGCAAACAGTGCTCTGGTTGTCTCGGTAGAGCCGGGTGATTTCGGGAGCAGCCACCCTCTGGCAGGAATTGATTTTCAAAGAAAATGGGAAAAGCTGGCCTTTGAAGTTGGTGGAAAGAATTATTCCGCTCCTGTTCAGTTATTAGGCGATTTTTTAGATGGGAAAGCCAGCATTAAGCTTGGGGAAGTTAATCCGAGTTACACAGGCAGCGTAAAGCCTGCCGACTTAAATCTCTGTCTTCCGTCTTATGTAACCGGTCCAATGAAAGAGTCAATAGGCTCCTTTGATAGTAAAATACAGGGATTCGGAATGAGGGATGCGGTCCTTACGGGAGTTGAAACCAGGACATCCTCCCCTGTCAGAATACCACGCACCGATACACTTGAAGCTATTGGTTTTAATGGACTCTACCCGACCGGTGAAGGAGCCGGGTATGCCGGCGGAATAATAAGCGCGGCTGTTGACGGCGTAAGAGTTGCTGAACAGATTATTAGAATCTATGCACCTCCCGGTTAAGGCACATTATGTTTTATAATCAGAAAGTTGAAAAAAGATGAGATATGTTGGTAAAACTTAAAAGCACCTTTAAATTAAAAATTAAATAAAGATAATTATTTTAAGTTTAAAGTATATGGGACATTTGCTTTACTTATTACTATTGCCATTTTTATTGCGTGCTTTTTGGTTGCTGATATAATTCGTTCACATTCAAGGTTGGAAAACCAGTATAGAGAGATTTTTTCAGTATATCGGATAATTTCAATAGAGTAAATATTAATCATTTAAGTTCACAAAACGAAATACATCAGGCACTTGATAAACTGGATCTGACTAACACAACTCGATCTCAAAAAATTAAGGATTTAAAAGAAATTATTATCAAGCTAAATAAAGCTAAATATTATAAACGCGGCAAGAATCGCACTATTGTTGAAATCAATTATAGAGTTGCCGGAGTACAGGAAAGCCTTGAATTGCTTATGGATATGGAACAAAAATATAATACTGCTCAAGCGGAAATTTCAGAATCTGATAGAAAAGACATAGTTTATGCATTCACAAATATATATATGTATATGAATTGGTGATAATTTCCCATTCTGTTTCCAAGTCTTCACATACAAATTTCATTTGAGAGATTTTGTATGATGAAGACTCTTTTATTATCTGCACCTTAAAGGTTAGTACTGTCTTATCTTTAATCTCATATCAATGTACTACAATTGAATCGCGGTAACGGTTTAAGGCTAAAAAAGAATGAGAAGGATCATTATAATATAATTGTCAGAGATGAAAAAACCCCAAAAAACTACCGGGAGAAAAGTGCTATACTTCAAGTAGTTTAAATATAAATTATAAGTAGCAAAACAAATTATCTGCAGGAAGAGATAAATAACGGAACTTGAGTATGAAGTTTTAAATAAATTATTACATTAAGTATAGTTAGTAGCAATTAAATTTTCTTGAGTTGTTTGATATATGCAGTTATAATTTATATTGAAAATTATTTGCTTTATAATTATTTTTTTATTTATATAAAAGAGCCTGTTAGAATAAATGTAAGTATTTTTTTAAATATAGAGAGGGGTCTTAAAAATGGGGCGACTTTTTGGAACAGATGGCGTCAGAGGTATTGCAAATCTTGAGTTAACAGCAGAATTGGCATATGATCTGGGTAGAGCCGGAGCATATGTCTTAACTGCTGAAACAGAACATGTCCCTAAAATACTTGTAGGGATGGACACAAGAATCTCGGGCGACATGCTGGAATCTGCTTTAATTGCGGGTATTTGTTCTGTCGGCGCAGAGGCTATATCGGTAGGCATTATTCCAACTCCCGCTGTAGCATATTTAACCAGATTATATAATGCAGATGCAGGAGTAGTTATCTCTGCATCACATAATCCATTTGAATTCAACGGGATCAAGTTCTTTGACAGCAGAGGTTATAAGCTTCCCGACAGTTTGGAGGAAAGAATTGAGTCCATCATTCTTGATAAATCAGAGAAACTTCCACGTCCAATAGGGGAAAAGTTAGGTCATAAAAGCATAAATGAATCTGCCCCGGATGACTATATAAATTTTATAAAGAGTACTGTGGACACCGACCTTAAAGGTATAAAGGTTGCAATAGACTGTGCAAACGGTGCAGCTTACAAGGTGGCTCCTATAGCCTTGTTCGACCTCGGTGCGGAAGTTTCTGTTACTTACAACGAGCCCAACGGTATAAACATAAATAACGGATGTGGTTCGACCCATATATCCAAATTACAGCAATTCGTTGTGGAAAGCGGCGCCGATATAGGCCTTGCATTTGACGGAGATGCCGACAGAGTACTTGCAGTTGATGAAAAAGGAAATTTAATTGACGGCGATCAAATAATGACTATAATCGGACTGGATTTAAAATCAAAAAACAAACTTTCCGATAATACGATAGTTGCAACTGTAATGAGCAACCTCGGCCTTGATATAATGGGAAATAGCGAAGGTATTAATGTTGTCAAAACCAATGTCGGAGATAGGCATGTACTGGAGGAAATGGTTGCCAAAGGCTTTACACTTGGCGGCGAACAATCCGGACATATCATATTATTAGAGTACAATACTACCGGTGACGGGC
>JAEZNF010000607.1 GCA_023441845.1 Bacillota bacterium
ATCAGTCACAATTCATTTTTCACAACCGACTAAAATGACAATGTCCAACACCCTAACCAATGCTAAATAATATATTTTTAATACAGTATACGCTCAAATACTAGTTTAAATATACCATAAAAAATGGTAATTTGCAAATTTAAGCTTACTTAGCTACTTAGCAGCAATTTTATTGTCTTTCTCAATATCTCTGTGCTCAATAACAACCCTGTGCTGCTTTTCCATAAGAATTTTATATACGGAATCGGCAATGGCAACAGATCTGTGTCTCCCCCCGGTACATCCGATCCCGATAACCAATTGTGATTTACCTTCCTTAATGTAGTTCGGTATTAAGAACTCAAGCATTCCGCTCAACTTCTCTGTAAACTCAATTGTCTCTTTTGATTTAAGTACAAAATCCTTTACTGCCTCATGCTTTCCGGTCAGTTTCTTCATCGAACTTATATAGTAAGGATTGGGAATAAATCTTACATCAAACACCAAATCACAGTCTATAGGAATTCCGTATTTGAAACCGAAAGAAATTATACTTATGATAAGCCCCTCATAGGTCTTTCCTTCGACAAAAATACTGGCAATTTCCTCCTTGAGCTGCCTGGGTGTAAGTGTTGATGTATCAATTATATGGCTTGCCTGGGACTTTATATCCTGTAATATGGTACGTTCCTCTTTAATTGCCCTAATAAGCCTTCCCTCAGGTGCAAGAGGATGGTTACGCCTGCTCTCTTTGAACCTCTTAATAAGAACATCGTCAGAAGCTTCAAGAAATAGGATTTCATAAGCAAAGCCGGCTTCTTTAATTGCAGCCAACCCGGGAAAAATGTCTTTAAAAAGCTCCCCGCCTCTTATATCAATAATGAGAGCAATCTTGTCCATCTTCCCTCTACTCTGAAAACATATTTCAGCAAACTTCGGTATTAATGAAGGGGGTAAATTATCAACACAAAAGAACCCCAAGTCTTCAAGACATTTTACAACCTGACTTTTTCCTGCACCAGACAAGCCGGTAACTATAACGAACCTCATTTATTCCTCCTAGAAATTTATTGTTCTCCAACTATCCTTACTTCAGTTTTTAGTTCAATACCAAATTTGCATTTTACTGTATTTTGTATATGTTCAATAAGGTTAATTATATCGGCGGCCTTTGCATTATTGGTATTCACAATAAAACCACAGTGCATTTCGGATACCTCCGCTCCGCCAATACTAAAGCCTTTTAATCCGCAATCTTCAACCAGCTTTCCGGCAAAATAGCCTTCCGGCCTCTTAAAAACACTTCCCGCACTCGGCAAGTGCAGCGGTTGTTTTTCTTTTCTTCTCCGGTTCAAATCATCCATTAAGGCTTTTATTTCTGATTTATCGGCTTTTCTTAATTTAAGTCCGGATTTTATTACTATTCCGCCTTCCTTTTGTATAAAGCTGGCCCTGTAGCCGAATTGATGGGCTTCCCCCTCAACGCTTCTCAAATTGCCGCTTCTATCAAGGTATTGGGTATATGTAACAACATCTTTCATTTCACCGCCATATGCTCCGGCATTCATAAATACCGCGCCGCCCAAAGTACCGGGTATGCCTGATGCAAATTCCAATCCCGATAGTTCATGCTCTAAAGCAATATGCGCTATCTTAGAAAGCAGTATACCTGCTTCAGCTTCAATAACATCATCCTTGACTGTACATTTACAGAAATTGTCCGACAGCTTAGCGGTTATACCTCTGATTCCCTTGTCGCTTACAATAAGGTTTGAACCGTTTCCCATTATAAATAACGGTACATTTTCCTCACTTGATAACGCCATAATCCTTTTTAACTGTTCTGCATCCTCCGGCATTACAAGTATATCCGCATTTCCGCCAACTTTAAAGGATGTGTGGTTTTTCATAGGTTCATTAGTCCTGACATTTTCCTTACCGATTAGCTTTTTCAGAAGATTTGCAGTCAATTCAATATTCAAGAAAACCAACCTTTCCAGGATTCGCCACAAGGCAAATCATTTAAATAATTCCCCATAATAATTTTACTTTGATTTTAATAATAATAGAATAATTCTAATTATATTCACAATTATAATACTTTCAAAGGGAATTACTATTTCAACATATATTATTAACCAATTAGCAGTAATACACTAACAAAACCGCAAATTAAACCACTTTTAGATTCTCAAACGCTCCTTTTTGGATTTCAAATATAAATTAAATTCCTCAAATGAAGTATTCAATACCAGTCTTTCAGGCATACCAGTCTCTTCAAAAAGCTTTTTAATCTTATCAAACCGACCAACGTCAAAACTTATATGGGCGTCACTTCCGCACACTACCCTTACATCATGTTCTTTGCATTTAAGGACAAATTCCCTGCAGTTCTGCTCACTGCCTGTTCTGACCATAAAAGAATGATTGTTTATTTCAATAAGTTTGCCGTACTCCTTTGCAGCTCTAACCACCGTGTCAATATCTACAGGGTATTGAGGGTTACCGGGATGTGCAATTGCATCTATTAAAGGATTTTTCAACGCGCCCACCAAAGCCCCGGTATTTTCTTCTAGTGTTGACGGCTTGATACAGTACTCATGAAAGCTGGCCAGAACAAAATCCAGCCTATTCAAATACTTCTCAGTTATGTCGATATTACCGTCAAAATCAATTATATTTGCCTCTGCACCCTTTAACACTCTAACACCGTAAATTTCTTCGGGTATGACTCTAAGATTTGCAAAATGGTATAGGCTAGGACCTCCCAGCATACTTGGCCCGTGGTCAGTTACGGCAAACATTTCAAGCCCTTTTCCGGAAGCCTCCCTGGCCATTTCCTGAACGGTACTGTATGCGTGCCCGCTTGATATTGTATGTGTATGTGAATCGACTACTATTCTCAAAATAAACCTCCTGTCTTATGTCTCGCAAAATGCATTTAAGTTATTGATTCCTGCACATTTAAGGAGCACTTAAATATTACTTCCACTTTTTAAACCGGCCCTTTATGGCATACACAAAGGGTATAGCACAATTGTGAAGTTATACTTTAACTTCGCCCCTAAATACAGGCTGATTATCAACCCGGATGTAAAAAGCTTTTATGACTTCAGCACAATCAACTGTGTTCGGAACTTTTACTCATTTCTCCCAGAACCCTTTCATTCAAAACTTTTGCAGCATTATATCCCATTTTCTTTTGTCTGGTATTCATTGCTGCTACTTCTACAATTATTGCCAGATTTCTCCCGGGTCTTACCGGAATATTCAGTGAAGGAATCTGTATACCTAATATATCGGTATATTCATCAACAAGCCCCAGCCTGTCATACTGCTTTTTCTTATCCCACAGTTCGAGGTGGATAACCAGATTAATATTCTCGGTTACCTTGACCGAGCCCACACCATATAGGTTTTTGACATCCAGAATTCCTATTCCCCTTATCTCAATAAAGTGCCTTATTATATCGGGGGCTGTTCCAACCAGGGTTTTATCGGATACCCTTCTTATTTCAACTACGTCATCCGCTACCAACCTGTGTCCCCTTTTAACAAGCTCCAGCGCAGTTTCACTTTTTCCGACTCCACTTTCTCCCAATATCAGAATACCTTCTCCGTAAACCTCTACAAGAACCCCATGCTCAGTAGTTCTAGGAGCCAGTTGAACATTCAGATACCTTATCAAGCCGCTCACAAAATTTGAAGTCACATCGTATGAAGTTAGTATGGGGATACCGTATTTTTTCGATACGTCCACCATCTCCGGAAAAATACTTAAACTCCTGGCTATAACCATGCACGGAAAACCGATACCAAATAAGTCATCCAGCCTTTTATAACGTTCCTCGGACGAAAGACCGGCAAGATATGCTATCTCAACATTACCGAGTATCTGAATCCTATCGGAGTCGAAATGCTCAAAGTAACCGACAAGCTGGAGGCCAGGCCTTAAAACATCAGAAGTTGTTACCAATATATCGTCAATCCTGTCATGTTCAGTTACAACTTCCAACTGAAATTCATCCACCAATTCCCTTAATGTGACTGAAAACATATTATACCCCCTGTAAGTTTTGCGTTAAAAATATAGAATTGCATTTTCCATCCCTCAAAAGTTTTATCTTTCTGGATAGTTTTAGTTAATTATCTTTATATATAGCTAACCAACTTTATAATTGAATTTATCCGGCGCTTAATAAGCGTTAAAGTATTGCTATTTTTCGCTACTAAATTGTTTTAAGCGTAAAGCTGTTTATCTTTAGATAAGCAAATTTAAAATTTATTAAAACAACTACAGATTATTATATAATAACGTTTTAAAAAATGAAACCCCTATTAATTCCATAAATAAAAAAACCTATAGGATGTCAAATTTCAGACACTCCTATAGGTTTAATTACTATATATCCTATATCAATAACTTTTATTTCTGTTTCTTAATTCTCATTCCATAGAATGAACGCCATACAAATATGAGGGCAATTACCAGGAATCCGATTCCTACAAATGGAGCTACATCTCTAAAAGTTTCGGAGATGGCTATTTCCATAGCAAGAAGTCCGAAAAGCGTTGTAAACTTGATAATCGGGTTCAATGCAACGGATGATGTATCCTTGAACGGGTCACCTACTG
>JAEZNF010000621.1 GCA_023441845.1 Bacillota bacterium
AATACGATAATATCTATATCGTATTCCCTTACTGCTCTGGCTCTGCAAGTCACCAAGAAGACACTCCGTCAGCCGCTTTAAAGCCATCTGCGGAGATTCTTTAAGTATGGCTTCGTCAGCAATTCTAGAGTAATTTCGAAAACTAGCTTCCAGTAAATATATGGAAACGTTGTGATGAAAAAATATGGTAACAATTTGTAAAATTAGAAATGATATAATAAGTTTTTAATCAAAAACATCAGATGAACCTTGAAAAGAGAATAGCAAAGCTAACCTTACAAAAATAAGGCTTAAAAGATTAAATATTGGAGATATAGATTATGCTGCTTTTAGTAGTTTATCCTCAAGTAAATCTATAAAACTAAACCCAGATAGTTTGAGCCTTGAATCCAGCAAAACATTTAGGGAATGAATTATACTCCACCAAAAGGTACGCTTTTTACCTCTAGTGCGGGAGAGCTCGAGGCCATAATCATTGAGAATGCGCTTGTTTACACGCTCTGATGTTGTGCGACTTTTCATATGCTCTTTCCATTCATCAGAGCCACGAGGAACTATTGTAAACAAGCGAAGGTCCCATACTGGCTTGATATAAATACATCTTCCATAATCAGAAGGAGAGCACTGCTCTTTGAATTCGCAGGACTCAATCCTACCCATAGCTAAGGGGCAACGGTATTTAATTCTGTGACGGCTTGGGTCGTAACCTCTGTTAATCATTTCACGGCCTGCGATACAAAGAGGAGTACCATTTTTATTAATTTTTAATTGTGGTGGATAGGTATAATTACCATTATTTGTTTAAAGGTATGAAAGCTTTCATTTCCCATTCATGAAGGAGTTTGTAGGTAGCATAATTATCGTGAGCAGCATCACCACAAAAACTATCAAAATGGAATGTTGAGTAAAGCTTTTTGGCTTCAGTAAGATTGATAATAGCAGAAACACCATCAAACCTTTGAGCTTCAACCAAGCGGAGATATAAAGGAAGGTCAGTTTTGAGATCTTTATTATAGACGGAAAGGATATACTCGGTATAACCATAGAACCACTGCTCATGGTAGCTATCCCACCCCCAACGTGCATACGGGTCAGAGAATTTGCGTTTGCAATCACAATTATAATTGCCATTTTCACCACAGTTACAGACCTTATTGCCATAGCTGCTTGCACCTGAGTTTATACAGGTTCCGTCACCGGAAATGTTTAGCTTTTTAACATCACCATAAAGGCCTTCTTTAGCGGAAGGTTCGACCCCAACTTTGGCAAATATTTGTTGCATAAGTATTTCGGGACGCGAATCGAAAGACTTGCCTTCTAAGGCTAAATCAACAAATTTTTGTATAATACCTGGATGCCGAGGTGGTTGCTTTTGATTCTTGCCAAGTTTCTTGCGGGGTTTACGTTTGAAATTATGAAGAGAATGTTCAAATTCATACTGGATGTCTGGATTTGCCAACCACACTCGGTTGATAAGGTCATAATATGAACCGACTTGGTGAATTTCTGATCGAGAAAGCCCGATCATATAGCATAGGATTTCATTAGCCTGTAGTTTACTAATCCATTCAGTTATGCTATGTATTTTTAATTCTGACATGAGAATAAAAGAGCGAATTAACTCAGGTTGATTTTTTGCTGGAGCACCTATAAGTGAATAATATGGTGCAAGCAATGGTAATAAAGGATCAAGATCAAGCAAATAGAGTTTGGATAAGGCATCTTTATACTGCAAAACATTGTCCTTATCAGATTCATAAAACGGTAAAATTTTTTCCAGTAGGTAGCTTTGATATTCTTTGTGCGAACGCCAATAACCTAACATTTACAACACCTCTAAAATTAAGTAGTATGGTAAAAAAGAACCATCCACTTCGATTTTTGGGGCGTTGTGAAAATGTCAAGTGTTTTTGGAAAAAAAGTTTGAATTTTCAGTGTTTTTTTGGGGGCAAAATAAAAAAAGCAACTCCTAAAAGTCACTGATATTAATAAATATGAATTTTCGAAATTACTATTCTAAAGAATGGGGGGCAAAAGGCCTGGGATTCGCTACGTTAGGAACTTTGGAGCAGCTTTGTAGAAATGCTTTATTGATTTTTGTCAGCGATAAGGAAAGAGCGGTAGCTTGTAGTAAACTTTATCCTATTTAGAACCATCACCATGTGTTTGCTCCATTTCAAATAAATCCAATGATTCCTTAAGGAAATCAATCTTATCCTCTAATTTTTCTATTTCTTTTTCAATCTTCATAATATACTCTTGTCTAGATTTCTTGGGCACATCCTCTATTATAGCTTCAATAAGAATAAATGATTTTCTACTCACTTCAAAATTTCCTTCGACCAAAAAATCAACAAGTAAATCTAAATGTGTTGAATAATCAAATGGTTCTAATGCAGCTAAAAGGTTTCCACGATAACCCTTTGTTTTTGGATGCTTTAACATTCTAATTATCGGTTCAACAACTTCTTGCGTACCAATTCCCGCCAAGGCTAACGCTATTTCATTCCTTAACAAATGGTTGTTTGTTTTTTCTAATTGCTCTAAAAGAAAGGGAAGTGCAGTTTTAATTTTATAATCTGCAATTCGTTCTATCATAGATAAAGCCTCATCAACTTTATTGCTGTTTATCTTCTCCTCCAATTGTTTTAAATCCATATGATTACTCCTTAATTTCCTTTATTATATCCTCTTGGATATCCTTTTGGCTTTTCTAACTCAACCCATTGATTATAAGCTTCATCAGCTATTTCTCTGGAGTCAATATCTCTACCACCCCAATTCGGAACGTTCAGATGCTCAAAAAGGGAAAGCCGGATTTTGTGCTGGTGTTCCATCCAGATATAGCCAGTAGCAAAGGTAGAGTAGCGCAAAAAGAAGTCGAGTTCCCTTGTACCTATAACCTGGATACCTCTCTTTAGGTACGGAAAAAAAACAGTCGAGTTCCACCGTACCTATAACCCACATAAGGGTAGGATAGTTGATATTACAGTGTTATAGGAGATTACGGAAGGTTTTATCCAAATACTTTATAATAACAATAAAAATCGTGTCCATACCTAAAGACTTCCCCAGTTTCTCGGAAACCAAATTTGCGATATAACATTAGAGCATTATAATTTGTTTTACTAACCAAAAATCTCATGCCATTATATCCCCTTCTTTTACAATCTTGCATTACAGATTCTAATAATTTTGAAGCAATTCCTTTTCTCTGCATAAAAGGGAGAACCCCTATCCTCGCCAATTCACAAGGTCTTGTCATCATTGCATCCCAAGTTAAATCGCCTAATTCATCTAGTGGTCCAGCTGTTGCCACAGCTATGATTTTTTCACTTTCATCAGTCAAGCAATATAAAGAGCTGATTTTTATATCTGCTCTTATTTCTCTCGTTGAAGGATACTCATCATGCCATGTGCATCCCTGTGTTCCTATAATACTCTTATAAATCTCCAAAATATTATTTTCATCTTCCTGTTCCGCTAATCGGAACTTATACCCAACATTATCGCTTCTCATAATAGTTCTATCCTTTCTCTATGCGCTACAAAATTGCGTCAGAGTTCCCGTGTACCCCTTAATAGCGATACTCCCGCATGAATACTGGCTTTCGGGGTTTTTGCCCCGGCAATTTTATTGTAATCTGTATAACTGCTAATATATATAAGGAAGATTTTCAATTACTATGGGGGAATTGCTTCCCCCCGATGGCTAAATTATATCATTCTTCCGCAGCTTGTGGCAGTGGGTTTATGTATTCGGTCTTGTAGCGCATCATACCGTATATTATATTTACAAGTCTTCGCATGACTGCTTTTAAGGCCTGCTTATGCGTTTTTCCTTCACTCATTTTCTTGCGGTAATAGTCGTAGAATATAGGATTTACGTGTTTTCCGCTTGCTCCGGCATTATTGGAAACTCTCACTGCTAAACTATAGAATATATGGTGTAAAGTCCTGTCACCTAAAGCATTTGCAAGTTGTTTGTCAGTTTTGCCGGAAGAATACGAGACTGGGGAAATTCCGCTGTATTTTGCTAATTTGTCGGCACTGCTGAAACGGTTAATATCTCCGATTTGAGCAATTAAAGAGGCTTCCGTTATGAAGTCAATTCCCTTCATGGTCTGCAATTTGTAACCGAATAGTGGCAAAATAGCTTTTATCTGCGTTTCCACTTCCTCAAGTTCCTTTTTAACGGCTTTTATCTGCCGTATGGTTGAAGATATTATAAAATCCCTGACTTCCTGAAAACCGACTTCGACAACATTATCATTTTCAACACTTTCAAGGATTTGGTCAGCTTTCTTTTCCCCGAAATAACGGGAACTATTTTCATATAGGAACTCTCCCAATTCGGTAACAGTAATTCCTTTAAGCTTTGACGGCGACGGGTATTTCTCCCAAAATTGAAGGGCGCATTTCCCGTCAAAACTATTAAAGTAATCGTGAAAACTCGGATAATGCTGTATCAGTAGGCTTTGAGCCTGATTTACAAGGCTTGTAATAGATTTTACTAAATTGCTTCTCCTTGCTACAAGCTGAGACAACGCCCAGTGCAAATCTTCCGGTTTTGCATCCGGCAATTCTGCGAAGCGGTTTAATAAGATACGGGCAACACATAGCGCATCATGGCTGTCGGTTTTGTGGTAGACGCTTTGAGTTTTTCGCTCAAGCTGTGTTAGAGATGGATTAACATATTTGACGGTATTACCTTTGGAAAGCAGAAAGACAGCAAGCGGCCTGCCGGAAGAATTCACATCCTCAAGACCATACAACGGCGTAATTCCTTCACTTAAATGTCTGCTTACTTCTTTTGTAAGTTTGGAAAAATCAGAGGGATTATTTTTAAATGTAACCTCTCCAAGCTTTTCCCCGAAAGCGTTGATAATAACAGCGGTGTGGCTTTGACGGTGTAAATCTGCTCCTACATAGACATGTTTTAATTTTGGGTGCATAAAATCAACCTCCTGTAAATTTATTTGATTTTCAAAGGACAAAATTTGTTGTTTGCATCCCTAATAAAGCGTTAAAAACCTTTAAAACAAAGGCTTCCGCATCAGGTACTGAGCATAGTTTAAAACTTTTACAGCAAACACCTTAATTAAAGGTACTTCCTGTAAAAGCTTTAAACTACGGGG
>JAEZNF010000005.1 GCA_023441845.1 Bacillota bacterium
CAATGTTCCTGTCAACAGAAGCCCATGCATCAAAGGTCACACGGTATGATTCCGACTTTTCGACATTGATCGGTTTTTGATATACCTGTACTGAATATGTGTTTTGACCTGGCTCAGAAATATCAAGCTTTAAAGCGCCATTATCATTTGATGCCTCTGCAGTACCATCATTTGCATCAACATGTGAGAAGGTCCAGTAGGATGTATTAGATATATCTGTGTCACTGCCGGCATTTCTCATTCCGTCTGCATCCGCGGTTTCTTGATCAAAACTGCCGTTATATATATAGTTTCCATCTTGCAAAGGTTGTCTTACGCTTGAATTGTTACTTTGGGGCCGTTCGCCTGCCGGAGGGTATATGCCGCCGGTTCGTTCATATACTTTGACATAATCAACATACACTTTTGCAGGGAAGACAGTGGTCGCATCAGGATTTTTGGGCCAATCTCCTCCCACTGCAAGGTTCAGTATCAAATGGAAATCTCTGTTAAACGGTGCCGGATAGGTAAGTGAGTCTGCCTCACTCTCATTTCTTGAGTACCAGCTTTTCTCAGTGTAGTATAAATTACCGTCAACATACCATCTCATTTCACCCGGGTCCCATTCAAAGGCGTAAACATGGTAGCTGTCAGAAAATTTACCTGTATTAAGAGCATAGGTTCCCTGACCTGAGGCATGAGGATTTCCATAATGGACTGTACCGTAAATCCTGTTAGGTTCATGTCCCAATAACTCCAGTATATCGATTTCTCCGCCTGTAGGCCATCCGCCGAATATATTGTCATCCTCCGGAAGCATCCATATAGCAGGCCAAATTCCCTGTGTTTCAGGCATTTTAGCCTTTATTTCGAAACGGCCGTATGTCCAGTATTGTTTTCCTTTGGTCACCACTTTACCGGAGGTATAATTTTTCCCTTTGTACTCTTCAGGTTTAGCTTCAAGAACCAGGTTGCCACCCTGTACGTAGGCATTATCAGGCTTGTAAGCTTCCAATTCGTTATTATAAACTACACCTGTGTCAGCTGCGGTCCAGTTGTCACTATTAATTGAATCTCCATCAAAATTGTCTTCCCATACAAGAGTATATGGTGACGGCGATGGTGATGTTATCACATTAGGAGTTGGTGATGATGACGAAGATGATGACGATGATGATGTTGCCGCATTTGCAGAAGTTGGTGTAGCTGTGGGTGCAACCGTAGCTGTAACCTGGGTTGACGGAGACGGTATTGATGCAGGTTTTACTCCAGCTTCCCCGGCTTCCATTAAATAAATTGTATTTTCTTCAGCCTTCATTTCGTTGATTATAGTGTTTTTTGCTTTCACTTCAATAATTTCAATTGTTCCTTTACCTTTTATTTCTGTTCCCTCAGCACTATTTTCAACTTTAACTTTTGAAATACTGCTTCCTTCGGAAACTTCAATTTTGGCTTTGTTTGTGATAGTCAAAGAAGCAACTGTGGATTTTCCCTCCATAGCAAATCTGACCGGACTATTTTTCTTTAGAACAAAAACGTTTCCAAGACTTGAATTGTTAAATCTAATTGAATGTGTTCCGCCGCCCTTAATGTATGTATTTCCTTCAACAGTTACATTGTCGAAGGTGACTTCGCCTTCTCCGATTCCCTCTGTAAGATATAAGTCACCCTTTATCGCGGTATTCTTAACTGTAATGTCAGAGGTGTTAACAACAAGATTACTGTTTAGTGTTTTTGGAGAATACTCGCCTTTTTTGCTTAAAATTTCCCCTGTTACATTATATATTAAGGTTACAGTTTCTGCCCTTGTCAGGTTCTTTAGAGGCCTAACGGTATTATCTTCGTAACCTTTCAAATAACCTTTTAAAACCAGAGCGGAAATGGAATTATTGGCGTAATCCTTTATATCATTCTTGTCTTTAAAGGTTTGAACCTTGGTAATATCCAATCCTGAAAGTTCAAATGCCTTTGCAACTATTACAGCCGCGTCCTGTCTGGTTATTGGACTATTGGGGTTGAAGCTGTTGCCATAACCTGAAATGGCACCTGCATTGCGAACCCTTGATACTGCGTCATGATACCAGTCTGTTGTCTTCACATCTTTGAATTCCTCATAAGATTTAACCTGATATCCAAATACCTTGTCAATGATCTTTGCAAATTCAGCCCTGGTTATATTGCGGTCAGGTCTGAATGTTTTGTCATTGTACCCGGATATAAGACCATTTTCAACCAAGCTGTTTACCTTGTCTGCAGCCCAGTGATTGGACATGTCTTTAAAATTGGAAATTTTCTTGCTTGTTTGTTCCTCTGCGAATAAATTAGCCGAAAAAGCAGTAAGAACAATAGAAACTGCTAAAAATACTGCCAAAACCCGTTTGTTCATTTGATACCTCCATTTTCATTTTGTTAATGTTTGTAATATGCTTATATCGAAAGCAAAAGAAATACAAAAAAAACCCCCTTAAAAAAATATAAAATTAGAAGGGCTGCAAGTATGGTATAAAAACCACAAACTATGGCCTTCATTAACATTTTATATTAGTTATCCGGGAGGCATAAATAATTATTACTTTGGATTTATATCTATTTTTTTGGTGAAACCTTAAGAATTAATTTTATAGTTAAATTAAAGAATTTAGCTGCACTAAGTCACGATGGTATAATTTGGCGGTTGAGTTTTGCTGTACCAATAACTGGCAGTTCTCTGGTTATTTACATAGAAGTGCGTGCATTATATATTATCAATTGTAGTAATTGACATTTGCGTAATATTATGATATTTTCACTGTGCTACAGCTGTATACAAATAAATCTTTTAAAAATTTTAGGAAAGGAAGATATTATATGAAAAAAGCTATTATAAAAATAACAAGCATAGTTATATTATTCTCTTTAGTTATGCAATTAACATGTGTATCTTTTGCTTCCTCAAGTGGTAAAATTGAAACTGATAAATACCTCAAGGAACAAGCTATGAAAGGTAATCCAATTGATAAATACAGTACACAAGTAGGAAAAGAATTGAAAAATTTCGATAGGGAATGTGGATTTAGTGAATTTTTTAAATCTGCTAATCCAAATGATAAAGATTTTACTCCTAAATTTAAAAAATATGTAGAGAAGGTTGATAAATATAATAAAAAATATGGCTATAAAACTAATTTCAATATTGACCAGATATTAAATAGTAATAATTTGTTTTCAGAAAACCTACAGGCAGGAGATTTGAGCCAGCCAGGTACGGAAACTAATGATTTACATGTTGAATCTTATGACACAGGCGATATATGCCTTCCAGATGACGATGGAGCTGTGTGGTGGGGAGCTATAAATCATGCAGGTATATTTAATAAGAGCCTTTTCAATAATAATTATTACAATTCTTGTTTTCTATCTGCTGAGCCGGATATTGGGGTCGTGTATGAATCTCCTAATCACTATAGAACCGCTGCAGATAGGTGCTACTCTGTTTTAGTACTTAATACAACAACTACTCAAAAAACAATGTCTTTTAACTATGCGGCAGCCTTAGCTGGAATTGGTGAGCCATATAGTTGGTACACTACAAAAGATAATTATGATATCTGGTACTGCTCAAAAATTCCTTACATAGGTTACCTTGGCGTTACTGGTATAAACATTGATTATGATGGAGGCTACTGGGTATGGCCTATAGATATTTATAACGATAGTAATGTATATGTTTGGAACTGTTGGGAATAAAGTATAGTAAAATACAGAGTAGAATGCTTTAATTGCATCCTACTCTGTATTTAATTTTAGGGGGATCATGTTATGAGGACAAGGCTTACATGTATTTTAATATGCTTGTTAGTTATATTATCAGGTTGTACCAGTGAAACAAAAAATGGTATCAGTTCAAATAATGAAAATGACTATTTATATGACCTATATGTATATTCAAATGGAGATGTTATAAGTACAAAAATAGATTTAATTAATGAAAAAACTATTAAGCATGAATCAATAAACAATTTGGGGTTTAAAAAGAAAAGTCAAATAGTCGGAACAATTGAGCCCTCATATAAATATAATAAGGTTTTTTGTTCGATATATCGTACGGGTTCTATTGGTTCCGGAAAAATGGGTAAAAAACTCGTTGTTTTAAAAGATGGTAACATAGACGGTGAAGTTAAATTTGAAAACAATATTGGCCCGGATAGAATGATATGTGATGATGAAAAAGAAAAACTATATGTATTGTTTGTATTGCAGCCATCATCATATAATCCTGAAGGAACCCCAATGAAAATAGTTAATACTAGTAATAACCAGATAATAAAATCAATGAATTTAAAAGGATGTTTTTCCGGCTATGATTTTAGAGATAACTATATTTATACAACAGTATCCAGTGCAACAGCTTTAGGATATAAAGATTTAACTAATAGCTATCTAGCACGGATTAATAGGGATACTAATAAAATTGACATTATTAATAAAGATTTTAAATATAGCCCTACAGATATAAAAGTATGGAATAACAAATTGTATATGTTAAATAATTATAATCCATTTGAAAACGAAAAGGATGAACATAGAATACTCATTTTTGACTTAAATGGAAAGTATGTTAATAGTGTTAATATTGAGCCATGGAGTCAAAGCATGATAATAGATAAAAATGACCTTGCATATATAAACCATATAGGTAAAGTAAGTTCAGGTGATTTTGATGGTGACACTATAACAGTATTTGACACTAATGTGGATAAAGTTGTTGGCAAAATAACCGGATTTACAGGTTGCTCTGGCATGGCTATACAGGATGATTATTTGTTTGTAAGTAACTATCAAGATTCGAGTATTTCAGTTGTTGATATAAGAAGCAGAAAAATTATCGGAAACATTAAATTAGGAAAAGGTAATAGACCGGAAAAAATTGTTGTTTTAAAAAAAAAGAGATAGATAAACATAATTCCTAGGAGGCCTGTCAAAAACCCCTAAAAAAATTAGGATTGAATTTTATTCCAGTCCGCAAAATTGAATAAATTTGCGGGAGTAGTTTGTAAAAATATTACACAGACCCATAAAAAGCTGACTTTTTTGGCAGACCTCTATGAGAGGCCTGTTGAGTATCCCTAACGAGGGGAAAAAACCGGGTTTATAAATGTAGTACTGTATCTATAACCTGAGAATAATGGTATGGCTGTATTGTACCAATAACCTGAATAAGCGGTCTGCCTACTTGTCAGTGTTACCAGATGAATACGAAACTTTATTGGGGAGTAACCGAAACATTAATCACTCACGCGCTTCCAACCCTTGTCTACAATTCTGCCGTTGTGGCAGGAGTAGTAGAACATATAATTTTGCGTTCCCAATTCAAAATCATATTTATCTATGCCGTACTTGGCAGTAATATTTTTTATGTTGTCTATGAAATAAGCCTCCAGGGCGGCTTTGAACCTTTGATTGTTAAAAAGGCTTAAAAGGTTGTTCCTGTCATGCCGTGACTGGTACAAAGACACCTTATAGGTTTTGAAACTAACCATGTAACTGAAGAATCCGTCAAACTCGACTTTGATATTATCAAACCTGAAAAAATACCAGTTATTCATGATTTCAAGATTTAATAGAGTAAGCTTGTGCTCCATGAGCTCTGCCACATATTTGCCGGGTACGGCAAGGTTTAAATTTTGTCCCTCGTGGAATCCTGAGGAGGTAACTCCTATAAGCTCTCCATACATATTCAAAAGTGCTCCTCCCGAGCTTCCCGGAGAAATAGGCGTTGTGGTCTGTATGTAATCGCACTTGTCCGCTTTTCTGAATCCAGAAATTATGCCGTCGGAGAAGGTATTCATCAACCCTAAGGGGCTGCCGATGGCTACAACTCTTTGCCCGCGTACCACGTTACTATACCTGTCCACAGGGATAGGCACGGTTTTTAAATGTATTTTTATCAGAGCCAGGTCTTTTTCAGGATTTGCATTTATGACGGTGTAGGTCTCATACTGGCAATTTTCATCCATTCCTTCAAACACAACCCCAAAGTACAATCCTCGCACAACTACATGGTAATTGGTAACTATAAGTCCGTTTGCGTCCACAATAACCCCGGAACCGTTACCGTTTGGGTTATTGTCCTGGTCGTAAGTCCTTATCATAACGGTGGATGCCGATAGGGTGGCCAGCTCTTCAAGGGTTCTTTCCCTTATTTCGGTTATATTTGCCTGCTGTGGCCCGGTAACCGGTCGTACAGGTGCAGAAGGAATTATTGCTGCTGCGGTATTTGAAACCTGCGGCTTAATGCAGGCTTCAGGGATATATTTCGGGAATTCCTTCAACTGTCCGGTGTGGGGAAGTTTTTGAAGGAAAAAGTAACAGCCGTTTTTATCAACCGACTGGAATTTTCCGTCCGATAAGGTATTTATAAATAAAACGTCGGAGCCAAGCCTGGAAAGCAAAATCAAAAAGTATATTTCATGTTCCTTTATATCGCCGTAATATAATACTTTCGGGTTATTAGAAGCCTTTTCACCGGAGAGCGACAGATCAAATTCCTGAAATAATGGGGGCATATATTTATTGGCCCAGCCGATGAGTTTTAAACAGAAATTCTTAAGCATGGTGGAAGTAGGGTTTAAGGTGTTTTTACAATACAGACAGATAATGTCCCAAAAGCTTTTCTCAAACGATAAATTAAGGCTTCCTAAAGAGAAAATGGGGAAAATGCCTGTGCTTTTTAGCTTTGAGCATATTAAGGCAATTCCCTGGTCCGACATGTCGGCATTATCCCAGATGTTTTGTGTTTTATCTGTAAGTATGCTGTCGATAAACAGGGGGATAGGGTTTACAAATTTTAAATAAAGGCTTCCAAGAGCGGTCAGCTTTTTATCGAGATCATGTAAAAGGTCGGAATATTCCCGGCTGTTTTCTTTTGTACCGATACACCTGTAGGAATAAACAGGTATCATGGTTGATTTGCCTTTTGTATATCCCTGCCTTTTAGTAAACGGAATAAAAATGTCATGAAAGATATCGGATGAATTAACCAGATATGTATTAATAGCTCTTGCAGCAATAATCACGAAAGCATACCCCCTGTTAAAACTGATAATAAAATTATCTCACACATACGAAAGTATGGCAAGATAATAGGTGATTGACGGTTATTTACGGGGGATGAAGAAGGCACCTGTTAAAAGGGCGGAAGTAATGGCACTTCTAAACAGGTCCATGGATAAAAGGTGATTCAATCCTTATTACCGGCAAGGTTTATACTATTGCCGATTAAAAGAATATTAAACTTAGGAAGTGTTGCAAATAAGTTGTTAAGACATTTGCAGCACTTTTTTTGTGATCTGATGTTATATTTGTTATACGGGAAACAAATATTAAAAAAATACGTAAAATTAATAAATGCAGTTTGAAGTAGCTTGACTTTTAATGTAATATATATAAATAAGCCCTTTTATTTATAAAAAGATATTTTTGAAGGGAGACATTTATGGACGGCATCCGGGACTTCAATCCGATTAATATTTTAACAAATGACATATACAGTGATGTTTTACTTTTGCCTGAAAATAGAAGGGGGTTTAACGTAAATAACGGAATTGTGACGCTTCCTATTTTCTTTTACAGAATAATAGGCATTGAGCAGGACAGTGAAAGGGAGTACTACAATGACCTTTTCAATATGGATTTGAAGCTTAAAAGCTTAAATAATATGTATCTTAAGGTTGACTACCGGCTTGATACCTTTGTGTCGGGCGATGTTGCAGATAAGGTCAACCGGATCTGGAGCGAGATCAAGGCTGACAGTAATTTGAGAGCACCTTATATAACGGCCAATTTTTATGGTTCCGGGATACTAAAGGCTACAAACATAGAATTGAAGGATATGCAGGTAAGGAGAGCTTTTGAAGCCTGCCTGGATGCTTTTATGAAGACTCAGAAGCATGCTAAGAATCCCAGCATTATTAAAAATTTTTGCATTAAAATAATATACTGGTTTGAAAAGTATGCTCTTTCCATGTTTAAAGCTTACCGGATTGGGAAAAACAATCCGAAGTTCCTGTTTTATAATGATATAAAACGTGATGAGTTTTATTTTATGATTTTCCTGTCCAAAATAGGGTTTGATATTCTTTATTTCAATTCCTTTTCCGATGGGAACCTTGAGGAAATTGATCCTGAGCACAGGTACAGCATAAAACTTGAATTTGACAGGAAGGTCCCTAATAAGCCGTTTCCTGTTTCAGAAAGTATTGTTACAAAAGAGACTTCAGCTTACCGCGCCGAGAGGAATATTGAGAACGCGGTAAATGCCGATAACGCGGATCTTTTCAGGCCCAGGCAGTTTGAGAATTATGATGTGAAGTCCATTCCGCTTAAAACAACCTATGAAGAGCTTTTCTTATTGTGGAATAAGGAAGCAAGACATAGAAGTGGTTTCAGGGTTTATAACAACACCATTTCCATTCCGAATATATTTACAAAGATTAACGGTACACATAAGAATATAGCTACTTACTGGACCGATATAACCAAGCTTGTAAAAGAGCATGGCGATTTTGTGCATATTATCGGGAGGGTGCCGTTTTCAAGAGCTTCCGCAAAGAACGTGGACTACAGACCCCTTTTTACAAACAACGGCTTATATGATAAGGAAAAGGTAAGAAACTGCTCGGATTACAGTCTTTCACACCTTAAGACCTCCATTCAGGAGCTTTTGATTGAGAAAGCCAACGAGATGATACAGAAAGAGTACTTTAAATTCAGTATTGACCTCAATGTGAAAACACGTATACTTTCTACGCTGTTAAACCTGGATAAGGAACTGATAAAACTTTTGCAGAGATTTGATTACCCGTTTTTCGTTCCCAAGGTTTTAATCTACCATAATGATGACAGGCATTTTTCCATGGAAGACTATATTACTGTCGCCTTTTTGAATTCTATTGGCCTGGATATAGCTATTTTTTCGCCTACAGGATACAACAACATTGAAAACGGAATTAAAAGCAATTTGTTCGATGTGCATAATCTGGAGGATGTGAAGTTTGATCTTAGGCCCTCGAAGGAACTGGCCAAAGAAATGAAAAAAAGGCAGGTTTCCACGCAGTACGGCATAATGGATATATTAAGGGGCTGGGTTAAATAATAACCTCACTATTCTCCAAGGCAAACGCAGTATATGTACGAGTAACCGAAGGTGCTACGTTAGATAACAACCTCACCATTCTCCAGGGTAAGAACCCTGTCACAGCTTGAGATGGTACTTTCGCGGTGACTGATTACTATTATGGTCATTTTCCGGTCAAGAGACCGTATGGCATTTTCCACTATCTTCTCTGTGTTGGGGTCAAGGTTGCTTGTGGCCTCATCCATTACCAAAATTTCAGGTTTTTTAACAAGAGCACGGGCAAGGGCGATTCTTTGCTTCTGTCCGCCTGAAAGATTGACTCCGTTTTCTCCCACCGGCGTGTCGTATTTTAACTGGAGGGCTTCAATAAAATCATGTGCCCCGGCTGCCCTGGAGGCTTCGATAATATCTTCGTCAGTGGTATTTATATTGTTGAAACGTATATTATCCCTTATTGTACCGCTGAATAAGAAGCTTGACTGAGGTACAAAAGAAATCCTTTCACGAAGTACCGAAAGTTCAATATCACGGATATCTATGCCTGAAATGCTTATTTGACCGGATTCTACAGGGTATAGTCTTATAAGAAGCCTGGCAAGGGTAGTTTTGCCCGAACCGCTTTCTCCAACAAAAGCGACTCTTTCACCAGGTTCTATGGATAGGTTTACATTCCTTAAGACAGGCTTTCTTCCGCCGTATCTGAAAGATACATTTTTATATTCAATTTTTCCCGATAAATCTGGAACTACTGGTTTTGAGCCGCCCTCAAGCTCCTTTTCAAGTTCAAGTATCTCACCGAGCCTTTTGGCCGCAACTACTGCAGTCTGAATTTCTGTCTGCAAATTTATCAGATTCTTTACAGGATCAAGGAAATATGCAAGAAGAGCGTTAAATGCCAGAAGCTGGGCGGCCGAGATCCTACCGGTCATTACCTGGTATGCGCCGACCCATAATATAACAATTGCACCGGCACCGGAAATAAAAGCCGTTGAAGAACCGAGTGCTATATCTATATAACTGCCTTTCAATATGCTTTTTATAAGGGTATTAAACCTTTTTGCCGTTTCATTTTCCGCCTTGTCTTCGGCATGGTATACTTTGACGGTCTCAATGCCTTCAAGGAATTCTACAATGTAGGAAGAAAGCTCGGCGTTATTTTCCATCTGCACTCTGTTTATATGTTTTACAGGATTCTTAAAGAGCATAACCAGTACAGCATAAACAAACAGTATTATTACTGAAATTAAAAACAGGACGGGATTTAAAATGTATAAAATTATGCCTCCGGCTATGGCCATGACGGAATCAATCATGAGTGTCAGTGTAGCCCCGGATATGGCTTCCCGTATTCTCGATGCATCCATGAATCGTGAAATAATTTCTCCCACTTTTCTTGAACTGAAAAACCTCATGGGCAGCTTCAATACGTGCTTGTAATACTCCAGCATCAGAGTACTGTCAATGGATACACTGAGCTTCACAAGAAGAAAGCTTCTTAAAATATTAAACAGTTGCTGAACAAGAAATATTGCAATAAAAACAACTGCCGTAAAATTAAGCTTCCATATGAGCTTGCTGGAAAAAATATCGTCAAAAATATATTTGATGAAAAATGTACCCGATATTCCAAGGGCAGTGTAAATTAATGAAATTGCGAATATTGCCGATAGCTTTTTTTTCTGGGATTTTAAAAGGGATATAAAAATGGGGAAGACCCCTGACCCTATTTTTCCCTTCTTAAAATCTTTTCCGGGTTTTATTAAAATAACTTTGCCTGTCCAGATGGATTTAAACTCATCATAAGTATAGGATGTTATACCCTTCCTTGGGTCGCCGACTTTTATAATGCCTTTATCAATGCTATATACAACAACATAATGTATGAGTTTATTATCGATGACGACATGAGCGATAACAGGCAGTTCCAATTCCGCAAACTGTTCGACTTCAAATATTTCAACGCCTTTTGATTCAAAGCCCAGACTCCTGGCGGCGGTAATCAACCCGAATGCTGTTGTCCCGCCGGTATCAGTGCCTGCCAATTCTCTTACCTTTGTTATCGATATACTTAAGCCGTAATACTCCGCTATGGTGGAAATGCATGCTGCCGCGCAGTCCGAAATATCATTTTGAAGTACTACAGGGTATTTTTTTTTGAAAAGCAAAACTTAAAACCTCCCGGGGAATTATATCCTGATAAATATACAACCTGATGTAAATAAAACGGCTTTTCTATCCGGCATTGCACAAAATGTCGTACAAACTGCTGCTCATCCGGACAAACTCAGGTGATTTGCTGCGGCCTATCTCAAGGATCTCCAGCGCTTCCTTGTTTCTTCCGTTTTCACAATATACTACAGCGAGGTCATAGTAGGCGTCCATAAAAGTTTCATCACATAGTGAAATTGCTTTTTTTAAATAGCCTATTCCTTCTTCCACATTTCCAAGCCTGGCAACAGACAAACCCAAGCCTTTTAAAGCATATGCATCTTCGGGACGCATTGCAAGTACTTTTTCGTTTACTGTTTTGGCTTCATTGTAGTTCTCAAGCATAAATGAGGTAAAGCCGTATAAACTTAAGAGTTCAATGTTGTCAGAATCTTTTTCAAGAGCTTTCTCAAGCACTAATCCGGCTAGCTGAAAGCTGCTGTTTTCAATGAACTTCCTTGCTTTTGAAGTCAGAAGATTAAGGTCTTCGATATGCTCAAACTGGTCCTCGGCTATTTTCATTGAGGCATTGTAGGAACAATACCTGTTTTCGGCATATACCGTTCCTTCTATTGTAAGGCGCGTATTGGCACAACCGCCCAGACACCGGTTTCCAAAGCTGCATTTCTTACATAAGCCCAAAAGCTTGTCTTTGGTCATATTTCTGTTCCAGCTGAAACTTTCAGGGTTATTCCAGATATCAACAATTGGTGTTGTTTTTACATTGCCCTCAATAAAGCTTCTGTCTCTCACTGAAGTGCAGCCCAGTATATCACCGTTATGAAGAATGCCCATACTGTATTTGCCTGCACCACAGCCCTGCCAGTAATATTCGTCAGTTCCGTTACTTATATTTCTGGACTCTATTTCTTTTTTATTGAAATATCCTATGCAGTCTGCCAATTGTATGTCAATTCTGCCTTCCCTGTTTGTTTCAAGAGCGAAGTCTATTATTTCATCCAGATGCTTCGGTTCAGCTATCAGCTCTGCATTTTTGGCCATATTTCCCATTGGAAGACCAATTTGAAGCTGCCATCCTTTGACGCCCTTTTCAATTAGTATTTCCTTCAACTCGCGTAGTTCTTTTATGTTTACATTATTTATCGTTGTTATTACCGACAGGTTGACATTACTGCCGCGGAATAGTTCAAAGGCTTTCATGATCCTGTCATAGGAGCCTTCTTTTCTAATGTAGTCGTGAGTTGACTTTAGACCGTCCAAGCTTATGGCCATGGTATTTACGCCTGCTTTTTCGGCTCTTTCTACTATCTCTTTACTCAAAAGCCAGCCATTGGTTATTACATTGGGTATGATTCCGTTATCATTTAGAGCTTTGGCTATAATGTCCCAATCCTTGCGGGTTGTAGGTTCGCCACCGGATAGTGTTATCCACTGGAATCCAAGTTTCCCCAAACCTTCGCAAAGCTTTACGGCTTCTTCAGTGCTAAGCTCGCCCGGAAGTGAGTTTTCACAGCTTGAACCGCAGTGCTTGCAGCGCATGTTGCACCCCATGGTAATTTCCCAAACAGCAGTCACAGGTTTGTATTCCATAAAAATTCTTCCTTTCGTAAACTATATAGTATATTTATAATCATGCCAACAAATTTAAGGGATTGATATATTAACAATATGAATAGACTAATATTGATATCCATATTGAGAGTGTATTTGTTTGCGTCATATTATGCTGATTTTCAGAGGGAAAGGAACGGCAACAGCCGTTCCCATGTAAATTACTTCTGGGGTAGTGTGACTATTCCGTAATATGGCTGCACAACCGGTGGTTTTATTCCGTATAGCGGCTGAACTCCATACTTTGCAATAATAGTACCGGGATTTGGCTTCACGACTATTCCGTAGTATGGTTGCACTATAGTAACACTTGTAAGTGCACTTGCGGCATTGTCGTAACCACCGACAATTTCCATTAGCTGCTCATCTGAAAGTTCGTTCATTTTTTTAATTTCGTTTGACATGTAATATTCCTCCCTTAACATGAAAATCATTACAATTTAAATATATAATTTTTTCCATAGAATTTCAATATAATTAATAATTATAAGATACAGTAAAGCGACATAATGTTACAATAATGACAGGACTAATCTAAACTGATAAATACCGAATCGTCAGGTGTTAAAATCTTGCATTTTAAGGTAAAAAGTGATATAATCCATTTGGACTTATAATACCTTGCTAAAAGAAATAAAAATTGCTTTTCTATGTATAATTTGTATTTAGCTAATCAAAAATATATATTGTTATATTACCTGAAGATACATTATTTTTTCAATATTTGTGTTATGTCTCAGACTTTGTGTGATATAACAT
>JAEZNF010000017.1 GCA_023441845.1 Bacillota bacterium
CTTCGGATGAGTTGACCACATAGTACGCAAGGACAGGGCTCAGCTTCTCCCTTGACAAAGGATATTTAGGTCCTACACCCTCCAACTGTGCTATCAGTATCTTGGTATCCTGCGGTACATGAATTCCCGCCATTTTTGCAATATCATATGCGGACTTTACTACAACATCCGGGTTCAAAGCACACTATATCTCGTCAATAGCTATTTTTTCAAGCTATTGTATCTCATCTTTTTTCAGGAAGCAGCAGCCGATTTCCATCATGAATGCTTCAAATTCCTTGGCAATTTCCCTGTCAACTATAACAGCCTGCTCAGATGCACAAATCATGCCGTTATCAAAGGTTTTGGACAAAATCAGGTCGTTTGCCGCCCTTTTCACATTTGCCGTCTTCTCAATGTAGCATGGTACATTTCCGGGGCCAACACCAAGTGCCGGTTTTCCTGTGCTGTATGCCGCTTTTACCATAGCTGCCCCACCTGTTGCAAGAATCATTGCCACGCCCTTATGGTTCATAAGTAACTGAGTGGCTTCAATTGAAGGCTGTTCTATCCAGAGTATAGAGTCTTCAGGTGCTCCTGCTTTTAAAGCAGCCTCCATCAAAACTCTTGCCGCTTCGGCACTGCATTTTTGTGCTGACGGATGGAAGGCAAAAATTATAGGATTTCTGGTTTTAATAGCTATAATCGCTTTAAACATAGTAGTTGATGTGGGGTTTGTCACAGGAGTAAGCGCTGCAATTACCCCAACAGGCTCGGCCAACAGTGAATAATTCTCGTAATCATTCTCCTCAATAACTCCTACTGTTTTGTTATCCTTAATGCTGTTATAAATATACTCTGTTGCAAAAATGTTTTTTGTTATTTTATCCTCATAAACACCTCTGCCAGTCTCTTCAACCGCCATTTTAGCCAATCTCATATGCTGTTCAAGTCCCGCCATTGCCATGGCTTTTACAATCTCATCTACTTTCTGCTGATCATAGGTATAGAATTTTTCCAATGCCTTTTGGGCTTTTGCAACAAGTGTATCAATACTCTGTCCTATATTGTTTATATTATCTTTCGGATTATTTTTTGTTTTATCTGTCATGATTAATCCCTCCCGATTATTTTTGAATTAAATTTCATTTAAGCCACAATCTATGTAAACGGCAATTGTGTTCGCCATATTCGTTAATTTTTTATCAATGTATGTTAAAAAATTAACATTCTTGTGTAAACTTCTCCCTTACTATTTGGTGTAATTGTTTTTGTTTCACAGTACATCCGGTTTGAATAAATCCATTTATATGGCGGTTGTATCATCAACCTTAAAACATTTTCGAAAAACATTGTTAATGTTTTCACAACTTTATTATAGATCTTTGTTAAATTTTTGTCAATATATAACCCAGAGTTCTTTTTAACTTTCTTTGCTTTGCTGTAGTAAATCGGTTTTATAGTATTCGGAATTATTTATAAAAAACTGGAAGTATGATACAATACATGTAATCATATAAATAATTCAATTGTTACTACAATTACTATATACCCTGTTTTATTATACAACTACCATTATATATAAGGGGGATTCATCGTGAAAAGGACAACAAAGTTGGGAATAGCGATATATTTAATCATATTTACTGCTGTAGCCGCCATATCTGTTGTTTTAGCTTATAAATCGAGTTTGATTGCACAAGACAACTTTAAGGTTTATGTTGATACAAAGCAGGTAGAGCTTAACGATAAAAGCGGTTCGAATATGGTGCCCTTTAAATATAACGGAGAAACATATCTTCCTCTCGAACCCATAGTCAATTTGTCCGGGCTTGAATGTAAGCGGGAGAAAGATTCCACAACTATCGGCATATATGATAAATCCGGCAACGATCCGATAATCAATCAAAATCCTAATTTGAAAGGCTCTCTTACATATACTTGCTTTAACAAGGATTTAGTTCCGTTACTAAATAAATATTTCAAAGAGGCCTATCCGAACATAGAAATTAAAAGTATAATCACTATTAGTGACATACCTTATTTCGATAAAATAAAATCATGGAAAAATTCAGGGTCACCTCTGCCCGATGTAATTATAGCCGAATATGCGCAAATCAGGAAATTTATTGATACTACCGATTTATTTGCTGATTTAACAGATAGGGCAAAGGATTATGTCAATAATATGGTACCTTATACCATTCAGTCCGGGACAGACAAAAATGGGGTTCTAAGGGCGTTATCAAGCGATGCAATGCCAGGCGCCATAGCATACAAAAAAAATGTGGCAAAAAAATATCTTGGAACCGACGATCCGGTTAAAATATCCGAAATGCTGTCAAGACCCAAAAACATGCTCCAAACGGCAAAAGTATTAAAAGAAAACAGCGGTGGCAAAGTATCACTGTTCCCGGGCATTGATGAGCCGTTCAGAATGTATCTGGGTGGACGACGTCAGGGATGGATTATGGACAACAAACTGACTATTGACCAAAAAGTATTGGACTATGTTGATTTTGCAAAAACCTTGAGAAGCAACAAATATACATCGGGTTTTTTACAATGGTCACCCGAATGGTCAGCTGCAATTAGTCAAGATGAAACGGCATTGGCATGGCTGTGCCCTACCTGGGGCATTCCGTGGATAATAGGCTCAAATGACAAGAAAGCGGCCGACGGCGGAAGATGGGGATTAGCAAAACCATCATACCCATATTTTTGGGGTGGAACATATTTCGGTATTTATAGTAAATCGCCAAACCAGAATCTCGCGTGGGAGTTTGTAAAGTTCTTTACAACCAACAAAGAAGTAATGAGGGCATTGGCTGATAATGGCAGTTTACCTAATAGTTTGGAAGCTATTGCAGAAGGCTCACCGGAAGAAAACAAAATTGTGGGTACTGATGTATTAAAGTTCTTTGAACCGCTCGTAATGGATATAAGCAGTAAAATGACCGCATATGATGAAGAAATTAATGTCTACTATATAGACGCCTTAAAATTATATACGGATGGCAAGATAAAAAGTAAAGAAGAAATGATTGACACATTTAAGAAGAATGTTAAATTAAATTTGAAGGATATAGAAGTCCAATAAAAGGAGATTTACGATATGAAAATGGCAACAAAAATTTCCCTGGCTGTTTACATTGTTTTATTATGCACCATATTTACAATAAGCATCCTACGTTACTACAACAATTCAGAGAAAATTGCAGATATCGAGAATCAATACTCAAGATTGTTTTATAATGACATGGCTAATACAATTAAAAATCCTGATGGTTCCTTCATGTCTCCTTTAATAATAGACGGCAGGGCATATTTGCCTATAGAGTCCATAGCCAGATTAACAGGACTTGGAGTAAAAATGGGTAATGATAACAATTCCTTGATGCTTTCCTCTGAAAAAACTGGCTTTAGCCTGGCACTCTACAACAATAATGAGGGGCCAAAATTGATTGAGATGTTCAAAGAGGCTTATCCGGGAGTCAACATTAAATATAAGATGATGACTCAGAAAGGTGGGGAATACGAAAACTATCTGACCTCAGTTTTAAAATCCGGAGCAGATGTCCCGGATGTATTTGCCGTTGATTCTTCAATTGCAAAAAAATTTATAGATATGCCGGGTATATTTGACGACTTAACACACAGAACAAAGGATTATGTTGACAATATGATACCCTATACAGTCCAGGCCGGAACGGACAAAAACGGAGCTTTAAGGGCGTTATCAATCAATGGAACCCCAGGCGCCATTGCCTACAAAAAAGGATCTGCAAAAAAATATATTGGAACCGACGATCCGGAAAAAATTAGCGATATGCTGTCAACACCCGAAAAAATACTTCAAACAGCAAAGACCCTGAAGGAAAACAGCGGAGGAAAAGTTTCATTATTCCCCACCTTTCAGGATGCTTTCCTGATGTATATGGGCGGACGAAGTAAAGGTTGGGTTATTGACAATAAGCTTACGATCGATCCGAAGGTATTGGACTTTATTGATTTTGCAAAAGTTCTACGGGATAATAAGTATGAAGCGGCTTACGACGAATGGTCAGTGGAATGGACCTGTGCAATCTACGATGACGAAAAGGCGCTGGCGTGGATATGTCCCTACTGGAGAATTCCGTGGGTTATAGATTGTAACGATAAGAAAGCTGCGGACGGCGGAAGGTGGGGATTGGCCAAACCCATATATCCCTTTTATAATGGCGGAACGTGGTATGGTATTTTC
>JAEZNF010000023.1 GCA_023441845.1 Bacillota bacterium
AGCAGTGCGGATAAATTAGCAAAGTATTCAGGTATAAGCCCAGTTTCATACTCATCCGGTAAAACTGACAAGCAGCTTGCAAATGCTTTAGGTGACAGGACTCTACACCACATATTCTATAGTTTAGGGCACATGGGAACTCATGCCTGAAAATCCTGCACACATTTTCCAGTTAAGTGGTACAAGCCTCCCTAATTCCTAATTCACATTCCATTTAAAATGTTTAACAGCATCATTTAGCTCTCTCTCAAAGAGATGTCGACCAAACTCGCCAAATGAATCTTTATTATTATATTCATCTGTTTTAACTGTTTGTACTTTGATTTCATTATTTTCATCAACAAAAACTACTGGAAAGCTGACTATAGAACCATCTTGTTTACATAGCCATGCATGGGCACCTGTTTCATATTCATAAAAATCGACTATATATACATCTACATCTTTCCATGAGTCATCATCTTTATAAAAACTTTCACAATCAGACTTTACTTTAGCCTCAACCACATCTATCATCTTATTCTTTTTTGTTGATGTCCCATAATTAGGTTTATGAGGCTTTGGTATAACTACTGAATATTGCTCTATAGTTTGATAGTCATTATTTTGGGGCCAATACTTTTCATCACTATTAACTTGACCCTCGCAATATATAATATCATCTTTGTTTGTAAAAACTAATAACCAGTTGCCTATGTTTGTATGACAATATACTGACATCTCTGCGTTATTATATAATCGAATTTCTACATCTATTGATTTATCAATATAATTATCAAAATCTTTATCTGAAGGATCGTCTTTAAGTGCTGGGTAAAACCACAAACGATAATTTATATACTCCAATAGTGCATTTTTTATTTTTTCAACAGTAAAATTTGCTGGAAGTTTTACATCTGAATTTGTTGGCAAGTTAATTCCGGCCGGCTTTAGAGGCTCGTCAGCAGTTACTCCATCGGAGAATTTAGAACATGAGCAGAATAACACAATCATACATAAGAATAATAATATAATTCTCTTATTAATAATAGTTAACACCTCCATAGCAGCAATTGTGCTTATCTTATATGTGATAATGTTAGTGAGATGCATCATACATCACATGTATTTTATAACAATTTAAGGTAAAAGTAAATCTAAGAGATACTGGACAGAAAATTTGAAATAGTGTTGTATAAGCTAATAGTTTGAAAGAGGATTTTGATCTAATTGCCAGAAGCACAGTTCCGGCTTGTCAAAAAGTCAGTTTTTTGCGTGTGCATGTAATATTTTTACATTCAACTCCCGCAATTTATAAGGCTTTGCGGGCTGGAATAAAATTGAATCTCAACTTTTTTAGGGGTTTTTGACAAGCCTCCTAGATATATTTGGTGAACTCGGTTCACCAAATATATCTACAAATTATGCTTCTTATAAAACTCATTAATATAGTTTTCAAAGTCTTCCTTCAGAACCATCGGAATAGTGAATTTTAATTCAATATTTCCACTTTCTTCCTTACCACATAAGACTTTTTCAATTTCCTCATTAGTCATATCTTTCTTAATTTTAAATACCGATTGATTATTAATGCTATCTTTAAAATTATCATACATCCATTTTTGTGTTAAGGGATGAATATCTGAGAGCTTAACACCAGCTTTTATACTCAGCCTGTTATCAGATATCATATTTTGAATATCATCAATCAAGTAGTTTAACTTATAATAGTTTAATACATGGCGGCCAGATATATTATACTGTTTTGCTATGATATCATAATTCCTTATTCCTTGTCCTTCACCGTCTTTAACCTTTTGTTTTCTACCTAATGAAGTATATTTACGGTAGATTGATTGAGCCTTTTCAATAGCACTTAATTCTCTTTGAACCCAGTTTGTGTCTATAATAATCTCTTTTGCTTCATCTTCAGTCAAATCTTTAAACTTTTTAACATAACAGAAGATTTTACTATACTGATCATCACCCGTTGTATCGTAAAGTATTTGATAAGCCTTTTTTCTATTATGTCCTGATAATATAAAATACTTTCCGTCATCTTGTTCCCAAACAACAAGTGGATGAAGCAACCCATTTTTCCTTATGCTTTCAATTAACTCTTCCATTTTTTTCATTGTAAGGGGTGAATAAAAATTCCATTCAACTGGTGCATCTTTAAGTTTATCCAATTCTATTTTAAATATATCCATTCCAATTGACATGTTTGTTAATACATCTGCCATATTAGAAGCGGACATCATATTATAGACAGAAGAGAACATATCAGCAGTATTATTTTCACTGGAGGCTTGTGATATCTTAGGAGTATCCTTTAGCATCTCTTAATCACTTCCTTTGCAAGTTCTCTATATTCTTTTGATATTCTGCTGTTTGTATCAAAGACCATTACAGGCTTGTTTTCCCACTGGGCATTCTGTATCTTAACATCAATTTTAATAATTGTTTTTAAAATAAGGTCATTATATGCAGTTCTCAACTGTTCTTCAGCCTGGCTGGTTATATTTTTATTTCTTATGTCGTATTTGTTTATAACTATACCTAGAATGTCCAGCTTTGTATTAAACTTTTGAATTCCCTTTATAAAATCAACAAGGGTTCCTATACCTTCAAGATCAAAAGATGCAAGTTGTACAGGAATTAGTACATAATCAGAAGCATTAACGACATTAAAGTTTAATATAGACAGGTTTGGATTTGTATCAATGATAATATAATCATATAATCCTGCTTGAACGATAGGGGTTAATATTTGTTTAACAATGTTTTCTCTATGCATTTTAGTAAACATAAGCATATCAAGTGTTCCCATCGAAACGTCTGCAACAATAAAATCTATGTTTGGATATTGGGTTCGGATTATGTAATTATTTAATAGGCTTTCTTCTTTTACAATGGCTTTACCGAAATGATTTTCTTGCTTGTTTAATCCAAAAGAAGATGATAAGTTTCTTTGCGCATCAGCATCAATAAGTAATATTTTATTTCCCAACTCAGCCATAGTATAACCAAGACTTCCACTTATACTTGTTTTCCCGCAGCCGCCTTTGTTATTAACTATGCTTATTACTTTTGTATCCCTAAAGTCCTCTTTATAAATTTCTTCTACTTTAAAACCTATAACATCTGCAATTTTTTGGATATTTTCTTTCTCTGTCATTGTCCTTCCAGTCTCTATAGACTTTATTACATTAATATTGACTCCGGACAATTCAGATAGCTCCTTTTGAGTCATATCCATTTCAATTCTTCTGGTCTTCATTTTTTCATATTCCAATTTAATAGGCATTTCAACACCCCTCATCATTTGTAAGATTGGTAAGATTTATAAGTGAATTATATCATGATATTTTTGTGGTTACAACTATAAAATAGTTAAAGTTGCAACCGATGTTAAAAGTATCACATTCTTTTATCTTTTAATAACCGAAATAAAAAACGGAGAATTCAAAAGCCGAAGATCAGCTTTTGAATTTAATAAAAAAAAACTTGAGGAAGTGGGATTGTATTGAGTTGCTATTTTGATAGTTTCGGTACTAAATAAACAAAAATCCAAAGTATCAATATAAATAGACATAAAATTGCTGATATAGTTAAAAGAAGTCTTGGTGCATACCTCCATTTTGTCGGCACATGAAATTTAATGATATCGTGATTGTGGTTATTATAATGATCCTTTCATATAATTTTACCTTTCAATATTGAATATATAACAATTATAATAAATAATCTAATTAAGTGAAATACCAATAGTAATATCTCCCAAAATATCCTTTAAATATAAAGAACTATAATTAAGTATTTAACTATGGGAAATTTAGCATAAAACTACATGGTAGAGCTAAGGAAGGAAATACTAGAATCCTAGCATACATTACCATATTTTATAATAAATGCCATAATATTAAAGAAATTTTTATTAATTCTATTCACAGGTTTATTGTGTTTATCTGGTTGACCTTTAGACATCTGCTTTTCCGTCCTTTAATATTAATATATAAAATAATTAGAAACAATAAATAAAAGAAACAATAAGGATTAAAGAAAAAAGCCGGAAAGTATGAAGACATAAATATTTACAAGATTTAATAAGTCTTAAATTTGCAAAAATACTTATTACAAACGTCTGAAAAATTCAATGTAAATATTTAACATTAATTGGTTATATAGATTTTTTGCAAGAATAATAAGTTACATCTATACAATTACTATAACAATGGTTAAAATATGAGTATAATATTTTCAATATATTACAATAATGTAAATAAATGGTAATAATAGGCATAACAAAACGCATTATCTAGAAGCGTAAACTGCAGATATATGTTTTCGGATGATTGTTCTAAAAACTGAACCCTGTAAAGTTGCAGTATTAAGATATTTAATGCAACTTACAAAATAATCTTTGTACTCGTTAAAAAGCTGAATAAAGTCCCTGAAGGCTACAGGTGAAATATGCTTAAATAGCTTTTTCTTTTTGAGTATATTTCTGACTCTATTTTCACTGTTACGAGCAGTTTTTAATCTGCTGGTACCGGTATATTCTCTTTTGAGTTTTATGGTTAGTATAAGTTCTTCGTTCTCCCAGTTCTGTTCAACAGAGAAGAATTCAAGAGAACTTATTTCTAATGAAACATTACGAAACTTAGCAGGCCTATTAACTCCTAACCATTTAACATATGTTTTCAGGGAAAGGCTTACAGGCTGTATCATAATCCTATTAACCAGCAAGCGTATTATAAGTCTCTTAGCCAGAACTGAGCTGTTAAGGAATTCATTTTTGTGCATAAAGTTTGGAAGCTCAATATAGTTGTTTGCTGAATAGTCTTCTTTTCCGTTTTCATTGAGAAAATTATTATCAGGGATACGAAGATCTTTACCAACTTGTTCATATATACCGGCTTGAACCAGGGACTCTATAATATTATATTGATGCCTTTCGGACATGGATCCGTCAGCAGCCATTATTTTTCTATCGACTCCACCTTCTATTAGTCCGGATTTATCCTGAAATTGTATTGAAGTAATAACATGGTTTATTTCTTTGCTGTTTAAGTTCTTATTTAAAATGGTTTTCAATAGTTTTACTGAAGCTTTTGCCATGTTTCCACATCCATTTCTTACTTGATTTTTGACAACAAAATGCCCGAGTAATGTAATTGCCTATTTTTAATAAATAGAAATAAATACTTAGTTTAAGAGCTTGTTTAATTTTTACAGGAATATTCTATCATATTGATTTTAGAGATATAATTTGCGCGTTGTTCTTTAATATAATTAAAATAATTAGATGAGCAAATCATTCTGGAAGTATGTAAAATACACTATCACAAAATATTTACTGCCAACCATACCCCGACTATTGCCAAGGAAACCCCGACTTTCAACCAAGGATGCCTCGACTAATTTGCGCAAAAGTCGATTAATTGCCAACCATACCCCGACTATTTGCGCAAATTACTTTTGTGAAATCCTTATAAATCAACGGTTAGAAGAGAATATAATAAGTTTGCGCAAAATGTAATTTTAAATTGTAATACTTTTTGCGCAAATTGAATCAAACTTCGAGCCAAGATAATATTTTACTTAGAGTTTCAGGAGATGGTTTTTCTCCTCGTTCAATTCTTGAAAGCCTGCTAACGGATATACCCATTTCTTCAGATGCCTGTAATAGAGTTAATTTAAGATTTTCTCTTTTTTTCCTAATCTCTGTAAAATCAAAATTACTTATTTTTTCTTCTGTTTTTGCCTTTATAGATGATTTTCTTGAATAATTAATTTTTTGGTATTGATCCATAACAATTTGAGGAGGCTCAATTAATATTTTAAGGTTAATCCATTCATTAACCCAACCTCTTTTATTCAAACGATTTTCTTCAATATTTTCATACTGCCACCCAAGAATAACACTATCCTCTCTCAATTTATCGAGAGCCTTTTCAAGTCTTTCCCTTATACGGGATGGCCTTGAATAATCAATATCTTCTCTGCAAGCTTCCAAAAGAGTCTTTATAGAAAATGGCTGTAAAAAAGATATATTACTAGAACGATTTCTCCACTGCCATGCGAAATAGCGGGCTAATCTCTTTTCTATCTTATATTTTTGTGGATCATACTCTAAAGCTCTCTGTGATAGCAGAGCTGTCTGCCTCCCGGGTCCAAATAAAAATTTTGCAAAACAGTCACCGGGACGTACTCTCCATGCGTAAGGCTCTATTTGTCCATCAAGATTCATTTGTCCTAATCTACTTGTTATAACAACTGCTTTACTTTCTCCTCTCCAAACCACTTTCTTTTTTTTATTTTTAGTCGAGCTTTGAATTGTTTTTTCATCAAGCTCCATTTCCTTAACTGTAATCCATGTTTTATCTAGGATATCTATATTTTCTGCAATATCCTTCCTTTGAGTATCTTCATAGCCGCCGCGTCTCCCTGTACCACTTTTTTTCTCCTTAATACCTCTACACCGTAGAAAATCATCAGCAGTTACATAAATTAAGCTATCAGGATCTTTTGAATTCTGAATCCAAAGATAAGATATAATATCTAACACGTCGGCTGTCAGATCATCCATTTTCATAACATTTTGAACCATTTTATCTTTCCACTCAATAATTTCTTGTTCGTTACCTTCATCAAGAGAAGGCTTAAGCTGTGCTATAGCAATAAGTTGATCATCACTTGAAAGATCTGCTGTTGGCCACGCATCACCCTTTTTAAAATCTTGAGATGCAATAGAAGAACGAAATTTATGATACAGATATGAATTATCAACTTCTAAATTTTTTATATCAATGTTTTCTTTTTTTGGGTTCTTCATTAGTACCTCCAAAACTATAAGAAACTTTATTAAGGATAATTATAACATTTATTAAACTAACATACCATTTAATATAGGTAGACCTACAACATATATTATAATTCATGCTGATGGATTACTTTTTTAATATTGATAAAATAATTTCTTTTTTAGTTGTAGGTTTTACTATTGATAGGACAATGTTTTTTTTTGCTGCAGACTCTTCTTTAATATTAACCCCGCCGTTTTCATCTCCGGATTCGGACCTTGGATTATATGAACCTGGTTGCAGCTCCAGCTCAGGAAATAGGGAAGAGATGATTTCTTTCACCATGATTACAATTTCATTGATGAATATATCAGGATCATATTCACCCGATTGTATTTTACTTCTCTTCTTTTCCCATTCACCTGTCAGGTCAGGTGATTTGAGAGTTTCATTTTCAATAAGCTGTATAAGATCTATTCCCTTAGGAGTAGCATATATTGTCTTACCTACCCTTTGAATATAACTCTTTGATATCAGGGTTTCTATTATACCGGCTCTTGTTGCCGGCGTACCAATACCATCACCCATCAGGCGCCTTGCTTCCATATCTTCAACATTTCGGCCGCAATTCTTCATAGCCTGGATTAAGGTACCGTCTGTATACCTTGACGGCGGCTTGGTTTTCTTATCCTTTATTTCAAGGAAGTTTATGTTATATTTTTCTCCTTCCTTAAGCTCCGGAGGATCGTTTTTATCTACTTCACCATAAACCTTTTTCCATCCGGAGGCTTCAACAAAATTAGAGGAGTATATAAAGATTCCTCCAATATCCTTCTCAGATTTCAGCACTGCTGAAATTCTCTTATATGTATAAGGCTCATAGAAGGAAGAAATGAATCTTCTCAATATCAAACCATATAGTGCAAGATATTTGGCATTTATGCCGCCTTTTTGAGCGTTTGGTGTGGGTATAATGGCAGAATGCTCGGTAATCCTTGTATCATCAATGAATTTTGGGTTAATGGCCATTGCTTTTTGTTCTATCTCATCAACAAAACCATTGAATCCCATATTTTGCTTAACTGCCTGAAGAATATCAGGAATAATTGACAGGTCTTTTGTTGAGAGATAAGTGCAGTCAGTCCTGGGATATGAAATATACTTTCTTTCATAGAGGAACTGTGCTGCCTGTAAAGTCTCTCCGGCTGTCATTCCAAGCTTGGCGCTTGCATCAGCCTGAAGTGAATCAAGGTCGTAAAGTCTTGGTGGTCCTTCGCTGCAATTTTCAATGCTAAGAGAATCCAAAATCAAAGATTCACCCTGTAGCTGCATTTTTATTTCTTCAGCTCTCTGCCTTGATATCTTCTCCGGATTTTCTTCCTGTGACTGGTCAAGAAAAAGAACATCTCCGAAGATTAATCCCGCTTCTAATGTCGAATATCTTACAGGAACAAAGTTTTGGATTATAAGTTCCCTGGCCACTATCATTGCTAAAGTCGGAGTTTGGACACGACCGATTGACAAGCGGTCATTAAATTTGATTGAGTATGCTCTTGAGAGGTTGATGCCTATGAGCCAATCTGCCTTGCTGCGGCTTAATGCTGAATGATATAGACCATCAAACTCATGGGAATCTCTTAATGTCTCAAAGGCATCTTTGATACCTTCTTCAGTTAATGATTTAAGCCAGAGACGTTTAAGAGTTTTTTTACATTTACAGTGATGATAGAGCTCCTTAAAAATAAGCTCGCCCTCTGCGCCAGGATCAGTCGCACATATAATTTCAGATACATCTGGCCGCTCGAAGAGATTCTTAATTGTCCTGAACTGCTCCGCCGCTTTAGGATCCTTTTTACCTTTAATTTCCCTTATCTTGTATTTAAACTTGGATGGTATTATCGGCAAGGTTTCAGGCTTCCATCTCTTCAGATCCGGATCATAATCATGAGGATCTGAAAGAGTAAGAATGTGACCCAGAAGCCATGTTACCAGGTACGTGTCTCCTTCAAGGTAATTTCCATGCTTGCTTTTTTTCTTGATGCCAAGGAAAGAAGCTATTTCTTTGGCAACTGAGGGCTTTTCAGCCACAATTAACTTATGTTGAGACATAGATTATGAGAGAAAAACCTCTCAAACACCTCCTTTGGTTTATATATTAAAACTGGAAATTTTGCTGGAAGAAATATTTGCGAGAAAATGTATTGCGAGGTTTGCGAGAATTTAAAAAAACCTTATAGGAAAATGCACCTCGCAAATAATTCTCGCAAATGATTCTCGCAAATATTTAACTGGAAATTCGGGTATAAAAAATTTCCAGTTTTTATATATCTATTTCATTTTCAGATAACCATTTTTCTGCTTTATCCCTGCTTAGGATAACAATGGTCTTGGAGCTTCTGGTGTTACCAACAGTTTGAATCCACTTTTCGAACTTTAGTTTATCTAAAGCTTGGCGCATTTCCCATTCTTGAGCACCAAGGTCCTCCATTAAATTTCTATAAGGAGGCAAAATTATTTCAATATCATCAACATTTGAAGTAATACCTCTACAAATGCTGATACGCAAGTAGAATTCAGCATTACGTTTATCACTGGTTTCTTTATTTTCTATATTTTTATCTGTGTCTTTTCCCGGCTCACTCAAGTCAAATACTATTTTAGGTTTTGTCTCACGGTCTGCTATAGTTCCTCCTTCTACTCCTGAGAAGTTCCCTTCCCACCACTCAACGACAGATTCTATGTGTTCATCCTGCAGGAAACTTCCCTGGCACCTTACAAGATCTTCTTCGCCATTCATATTTATAAGCATATCGCCTTTTCCAACAAGTTTTTCCGCACCCATCTGGCCGAGTATAATCTTGCTCTCATAGTCATGCTTAACCTTTAAAGCAATGGAACTGGGAATGTTTGATTTTAGCTGTCCGGGTATTGCATCTTTATCGGGCCTCTGTGTTGCAAGAATCATATATATACCGGCTGCCCTTGCCATCCTTGCAAGAGAGTTAAGGCTGTCGGTGAGCTCATCTGCTTCCTTTGACATTGTAAGCTCGGCAAGCTCATCAATGACAATAACTATTATGGGAAAAGGCCTCTGCTTGACCGGTATATCTATAAGATTTTTCTTTTTGATGTTCCGTAGCTCCACATATCTTCTGTTCATTTCCTTAACGCACCATCTGAGAACTTCAACACTTTTTTCAAGGCTGTTGGCCACTGGGAACAGAAGATGAGGAAGATTTTGATAAAATTCAAATTCAATAACCTTTGGATCAATCATAATAAGCTTTAAATCTTCAGGTGAATTACGCATAAGAAGTGTTATTATCAGCGCGTTTACGCATACACTTTTTCCGCCGCCGGTTGCCCCGCCGACCAGCAGGTGGGGAGCCTTGGCAAGATCGACAAAGTATGCATCACCTGCTCCGGATCTGCCACAAACCATTGCCAGCTGGGGAAGGTTTTTTGATCTCAGCTCTTCCATGA
>JAEZNF010000101.1 GCA_023441845.1 Bacillota bacterium
GCCTAAATTACTGCCCTGAGGATCGGTAATTACCGCATAATCAAAATCCGTATTGTTTTTATCATAGCCAAAACTTATAGTTGAACCGTGAAAAATGATATTTGCCAAATCGGCATAATTCTGCTTGGTTCCGTTGTAGTAGTACACCGGTTTTAAAGGCAGTGTAAGGCTTACAGGTTTTCCATCGGACATATATGTAATATCATCGCCTGCAATACTATCTACTGTGATCTTTTTCACTGTGTTTGACTTGCCGCATTCTTTTATGATAGTATTTCCATCATTTATGAGTTTATAGCGGAATCCAACATCTAAAACGGTCTTACTGTCGTACAGGCTTAATATTCCCTTGTCGGTAAGTACCTGCTTTGCGGTGAGACTGCTGGAAGTGGCAGAAGTAGCATATATAATGCACTCGGTAAATATCCCCGGATTATCTCCAAAGATTTCGGTTATGTCTCCAAAAGCGCCGCTTTTAACCTTATTAATCCACAACTTGTCGACAATCATCGCAGCAGCCCATCTGGGAAGCTTATCGTTCTTTTTAAGGGTTATGCCGTCGGTCGCTCCTATGGATTTGGCCTTGGCGATATAGTTATCCGGCCATTGCCCCTCTAAAGGATAGTCAACCCCTGCTGTGCCAAGAACCTTAACAATAACGGTACACGCCTGAGCAAAGTTGACCGGATCTTTTGGATGGAATTTACCGTCATTCATACCGGAAATATAGCCGTTTTTAACTGCCACATTTATATAGCCGCTGAATACACTGCCCTTTTCCACATCAGGAAATGGTGTAGACCCTTTGGAAGCAGCAGCTTCTTCCTCAAATCCCGAGGCAGCAACAATTATTTTGGCAAACTGCTCTCTTGAAAGTATGTTGTCGGGCTTATAAAGGCCGGTTCCCGTCCCGTTTATTATACCGAGGGCAGCGACCCTTCGGACTGCATCGGAATACGGCATCTGGTCGGGAACATCAGTAAATGCCGCGAATGCTTGAATTGATGACAGGGCTATCAAAAGCCCGGCTATTAAGGTTATCAGTTTCTTCATAAAAGCGTCCACCCTTCGAAAATCTTTGGTTTTAAAATATTATTCATATCTAAGTGACTCAATAGGATCCAGATCGGCAGCTTTTTTGGCAGGATAAACACCAAAGATCAGCCCCAGCGAAATGGAACCTAAAAATGCAAGTGTTATTACCTTAAAATCCACAACAGGCGGAATTTTAACTACACTTGAAATTATTATACCTAAAATTACACCTATCAGTATACCTATCAATCCGCTTATCCCTGTCATAATAATGGATTCCGTAATGAACTGGATTACAATATCCCTCTTCCTTGCACCTAATGCCTTACGGATACCTATTTCCCTTATTCTTTCGGTTACCGATACAAGCAAAATGTTGATTATGCCAATACCGCCGACGATGAGTGTTATCAGGGCTATTACAAGTAAAACGGATGAAACGACTCCCAGGACATCTGAAAGCATATTCTGCTGGTCTATTGTATTAGTGGCCATAAAGATGTCTTCTTTGCCGTGCTTCCTTTCCAGCACTTCTATAATACGCTCTCCTATTTCTTTGAGCTTGTCTTTTTTCTCAACAGATACACTGATTGAGCTTAGCTGTTTATCATTAAAGAAAAAAGTCTGTGCAGTGGTAATGGGCATATAAACAAAAGTGGGATACATGTCACTATCCATCATACCGGCAAAAATTCCGCCCTGTGCTTCAAGTACTCCAACGATTTTGAGGGTTATTGTACTTCCAAAGCCTCCGTTGAAGGAAACAGTCTCACCTATGATATCGGTTCTTTTAAAATACTTTCTGGCAAACGATTCATCAACCACGATTGTATTTGTTCTGCCGGAGACATCTATATCGTTTATAAACCTGCCTTCAAGCAATTCTGTAATCATGAAGTTTTCGTATTGAGATGCAACTGCATAAACCACAGCATCCCTTGTCTTTTTGTCAATCCTGATGGTGCCGAATTTCTGAACCATAGTGCTTATATTCTTTATCTCGGGAACAGCTTTTTTTATGACGTCGATATCGTCCATGGTAAGAGCTTCTCTTTGGCCGCCCGAAAAGTTTTTGTTTGAGATATCTATTACATTGGCTCCCAACTTGTCAAACTGGGCAGTCATATACGATTCGGCGGCGTTTCCTATTGCCATAATTGTAATTATGGAGAATACACCCATTATTATACCGATCATGGTAAGTACCGACCGCAGCTTATTTGCCCTGAGACTATCAAATGCTTGCTTAAAGCTCTCGAAAAAATTCATTTATTCTTCCTCGCTTTTTACAACTTTTGTGGCTTTTGCTTTAGCCCCGTCTTTATGGCTGGGAAGGGGCTTTATAACGACCATATCACCTTCGTTTAATCCGCTTATAACTTCAGCTTTCATGTCAGTATTGACGCCCAGATTAATTTGCTTTTTGCGCATGATATTATCCTTGTCTACCACAAATACGAATTTGTTACCGTCCTTGTCTTCCTTCATCATGTCAAAGTCTGCAACAAGAACTCCTTTTTTGTTCTCTGTGAAGATTTCGCAATTAACATTTATACCGGACTTTAATTCTACATCTGATTTATCTATGGATATAATGGCCTCAATTACTGTTTCCTGCCCGTTTGATGTTACATTCTTTTTGGCTGACGGTGAAAGGCTTATGACTTTTCCCATAACCTTGGAATCTTTCAAAATGGCATCACCGGTAATTTTAACGTCCTGGCCTACAGAAACGGTTTTTATGTCATATTCCTTGATTCCGGCCCTGACCTGGAGCTTGCCGGGATTCAGAATGCTGAATGCCGGCACCGTTATACCTACATATTCACCTTCATTGACTGATATCGCGGAAACTATGCCGTCAATGGGACTGTTTGTGCTTTCGCTTAATGTTTTTATCTTCTTTTCCATATCAGATATTCTCAAATCAAAGGATTTAAGATTTTTTTCCTGTGAATCGATTT
>JAEZNF010000124.1 GCA_023441845.1 Bacillota bacterium
ACTCAAACTTCGCACATAAAAAAGCAGTCTGAACCTTGAAAAATCAATAATTTTCGACCATAAAGCATAGCAAAATCCTCAGAAATATGGTAAAATATTATCAACCAAAATAATACATAATTACCAATCAAAGAGGATCTGCCATATGAATATTCTATCAAATAATACTAAAGAAGAAAAGACACTAAAATCAATTTCTTGCTTTATGAAAGAGCATTCAGTAGGTAAACAGCTAAAAAAGGCAAATGCATATAAAAATAAGGGTATACCTGTAATGAGTATCTTTATATACCTTATACAACTTGTTTTTACAAAGAAAAGCATGTATATGAATATATTGAACGGTACTCATAATGGCGGTTTTGCAAAGGATGTAGTCTATCGGCTTATAAATTCACCATTCATAAACTGGTCTGCATTTTTATTAAACCTTGCTATATGTGTAATCAACGGCAAAATATCAACATTGACCTCTAATGAAAGAATAAACACACTGATTGTTGATGATACACTTTATAGCCGCTCTAGAAGCAATAATGTAGAGCTTTTAGCAAAAGTATACGACCATTCAGCTAAATCTATCAACAAATATAAAAAAGGATTTCAACAGCTTACGATGGCATGGTCTGATGGCGTCACACTAATACCGATACTGTTTAGACACATGAGCTCTGAAGAGAAAAGGAATAGATATAATGAAATCAATTCAAAAATTGATAAGCGTTCATGCGGCTATAAAGCAAGGAAACAAGCACTTTCAAGTAAACCCAAGGTTATGATAGATATGCTTATGCAGGCTTCAAAAGCTGGAATTCTGGCAAAACATGTACTTTTTGACTGTTGGTTTTCCTTTCCCTCAACTATTATTGAAGTGTTTAAACTTAAAATGCATGTAGTTGCCAGGGTAAAAAATACACCCAAAATCAAGTATTTGCTAGATGGTCAGAAGAAAACACTCTCACAAATATACAATTCAGCCAAAAAACGGAGAGGAAAATCAAAATACCTTCTTTCGATTACTATTAAGCTTTATAACAAAGACAGTGACACCTATGATGCTCGTATTGTATATATTAGGGACCGCAACAACAAGAAAAACTGGATTGCGTTGATTTCTACTGATCCGAACTTATCTGAAGAAGAAGTTATTAAGCTTTACAGTAGACGTTGGGACATTGAAGTGTTTTTCAAAATCTGCAAATCCTATTTAAATCTTGCAAAAGAGTTTAGAGGATTGTCTTATGATGCTATAATAGCCCATACTACTGTAGTAATGACCAGGTATATAATTCTAGCTATTGAAAAAAGGCAAGCTGAGGATCCTCGCACACTTGGTGAAATATTCTACTTATGCTATGATGAAATTGCCGAAATACAGTTTTCAGAAGCATTTGAGTTTATTCTCAGTTTGCTTCGTAATGTTCTGGAAGAAGTTTTGTTTCTTACAGTTGAACAGATTAATCTGCTGATTGATGCCTTTGTTTCTAAACTTCCAGAGTACTTTAAGGAAAAAATGCTTCCTAAAGTGTCAATTTTGACATAAACTTTATGGTCACTATATTGATTTTTCAAGGTTCAGAATTAATTTTTAAACTGCGAAGTATGAGTAAATTAATTAAAAGAAGTAACGCCAATTATCAAATTTGATGGTTGGCGTTACTTTTATGCAGTCAATATCTTGATAGTTGTATTAATTATGGTATTATTAGACTATATATTAATACATTGAATTATAAATGTATTAAAGTACCAACAATTGAATTATCAAAAAATACCGATAAGTAAGATAGTCTTAAAAGTAAAGATTTACTTGTTTGAATTATATCAGTTATATTGAACGCGATAAAGATTTTACTTTGCCTTTGAATTTCCCGGGATGCATGGGCGAGCGATGAAGCGAAACGTAATGACCAGCGTTAATACAATATCACGAAAATCAAATTTTTCAATGTAAATTCATTTTCGTGATTTATTTGAAATAAAAGATAATATTTTAAATATTTTAAGCAAAATATTTTATTAAGTCTTACATCAGTAATCAATATAATGAATGTAAGCTGAAATCAAAATTCAATCAAGGAGTTCTTTTTAATGGGTAAGTCCAAAATAAGGATATTGCTGACAGTAAATTTAATAATTTTGGTATTCAGTATTACTGCTTGCAAAAACACTGTATTAACCGATACAATGCATCAAAAGAAGGATAAATCCGAACCTAGAACGTTGAAATTATGGAATCAATGGGTGGATATGTCTGACTCGGATTCTAATCCGCTAAAAGAAGCAATTCAGGATTGGAATGATAAAAATCCGGAAGTTCAGGTTCAGGAGTTCAGTTGGAATGGGGAGCAATACAAGTCAAAAATCAAGACAGCATTAGCTGCCGGTGATGCACCTGATTTGTTTTATATGTGGAGTGGAAGTTTTGTGGGACCTTTTATAGATGAAGGTAATATTCTTCCTCTTGATTCATATCTTAATAAAGAAACACTGGACAGGTTAATTCCAGGTGCAATAGATTCCTGCAAGTATAACGGGAAGATCTACAGCCTGCCGGCATATAGATTTATTGCAAATTTATATTGCAATACCGAATTGTTTAAAAAGGCTGGTGCAAAAATCCCCGAAACTTATGACGAATTACTGGGGTCGGTTGAAAGACTGCGGTCTAATGGAATTGTTCCCATTGTTGTGGGAGAGAAGGATCGGTGGCCGGGTATGTATTGGTATGATATTCTGGCTATGCGCCAGGCAGGTAACCCGGCATGCCGAAGTGCACTTGCGGTTCCGATG
>JAEZNF010000187.1 GCA_023441845.1 Bacillota bacterium
GTACTGTCTTCTATCAGACAATGCAGGGCCAGCGGAATTATGTCTTTGCGTCCTCATAGTCAGCACAATATGGAGAAAACTATTCATACAGCTTGCGACGCAATTCGTATTCTAATCAAAGAAGACACCAAATGATGATAATTAAAAATGCAATGAAATTCTTACGTAGATTTATATTGTTCTTATTTAGTTTAGTCGTGTTTACGCTAGGGTTCTCCATGATAATTAAAAGCGGTCTTGGTAATGACACTGTTAGTATTCTTGCTCAAGGAGTTGCTTTACAAACAGGACTGACGGTGGGACAGGGATCACAAATCATTAACTTGGTTTTTATAGTAGTTGTTTTGTTAATAAAACGATCTTATATAAGCTGGGGTACTTTTGTAAGTGCATTAGGAGTCGGATATGGGCTCGATTTGTTTCTAGCTATTCTGCCAAAACCGGAATTGGTTTTAGCGCAATGTATCATGTTAATTGCTGGGATAATATTTAGCGGTATGGGGATTGCTGTAACAATCCACTCAAATTTTGGCTCATCTCCATTTGATAGTTTCATGATGATGATGACTACAATATTGCGTACCAGAATAAAAATTGTCCGTATTATCATGGATACAATAATAGCCGCAATTGGGTGGCTGATGGGTGGCAGTTTAGGTGTTGGAACCATTTTAACCATGATTTTATTTGGGCCGGTGATAGAATTCTCATTGAAAAAACTCAATTGTTTAAGTTGTAAAAGTGTTAATAAAAAAAGTCTGTAACTATTTGTGCAAACACTGTTTTTCTTTATTTCATATCGTTGTCATACTTAATTATCAAGTTACTTAACGGTTATTCATTGTACGGCAACTTAAAGGACTTGGTGCTTTAATTCACCAAATAATAGAGCCTAGATAGTTTACTATTACAAACATATTGATTTTATAAGATTAGCTTCGTTCTAGGTTGAGCAACAGACCAACTGAAATTAATGGGAGGGTTATTATGAAATTTCAACACATACTAAGTAAAGTAGACCATACATTGCTTACGCCTGCTGCAAGGTGGGAAGATATCAAAAATCTATGTAATGAAGGGTTAGAATACAAAGTCGCTTCTATATGTATACCACCAGCCTTTGTTAAAATAGCAAAATCATATCTCGGTAATGAACTACAAGTCTGCACGGTCATTGGCTTTCCTAATGGATATAACACAACTGAAACAAAGGTTTTCGAAGCCCATAATGCAATTGAAAAAGGTGCAGATGAAATTGATATGGTAATCAATCTTGGCAAGGTAAAAGAAGGCGATTTTGAATTTATCGAAAGTGAGATCCGGGCACTTAAGGAGGTGACTGGTGAAAAAATCCTTAAAGTGATTGTAGAAACATGCTTGCTTGATTATTACGAAAAAATTGAATTATGTAAAGTTGTGACTAATGCTGGAGCTGATTTTATTAAGACGTCTACCGGTTTTTCAACTTGTGGCGCAACACGGGAGGATATAAGACTTTTTGCTCAAAATATTGGGCCCAACGTTCGCATAAAAGCTGCCGGTGGTATCCGTTCTCTTCAAGATGCAATTGATTTCATCGAGCTTGGTGCATCGCGCCTTGGAACAAGTTCAATTATAAAGCTATTAAGAAATAATGAAACAGAAATCTATTAAAAAGGACTCTGATGGTAAAATTTCCAAGCTTCCTTAGCAATTGGATTAATTGTACATAAGTTTTATGGGAGTAATTCCGTGCCATAAAGGATATAGTGTGGAAATATTATTACTCTGACATGATACTGTGTGCTCTCAACGAACTATATTGCGTCCACATTTATATCCAGCATCCTTGACATCGCTCCATAGCTTATCAAGTCCTATCATGCCTTCAACCTTGGTATGACTTTCTCTTTTAGAATTTCCTCATTTGTCTTTTCTCTTTCGCTTGGACCCTGATCGTTCCAAGCATAATTGCCACTCCGCGATACATCAAGCGTTTGGCACATCTTCTCAACCGGGAAGCTGGAGTTGCTTTCTTTCTTGATTATCTGATAAATCATTTCCGGTTGTTCTGGGCGAAGATGGCCGTAGCTTTTCTTAATATGTCTATTGTCAACACTGTCTCCCAATTTATTCTTAGTTTCCATGATTTCTGCTTTCAATTCTGCTATTCTTACCTTATCGGTATCTCTACTATCTATGCTGCTTTTAATCCAGGTTCTGACAGTTTTCTCACTAACACCAAATCCTTTACTATACTTGATACTGGACGTTTATCATCCTGTATCAACCGGATTATATCCGTTTTAAACTCATCGTTGTAACGCTTACCTGTATTCTTCATTTGATTACCCTCCACAGTTTTATTTTACCCTAACTCTACTGTGTCCGGCAAATCGGGTATGGGCATGAAGTATAGCAAAAAAGGATTTTCCTGTCAACACTTTTTTAACAAAAATGAAGGAACATTAATAGGAGGCTGCAAAAATGACAAAAAAGTAGTGGTAAATTGCAATAATATCATAATATATGCAAGTACCATGAATAAATATTTCAAAAACCTATTGACGCAACCATTTCTATACCGTATAATTTTGATCAAGAACAACGGCGTTCGTTTGATAGTATCCGGTACTAAGCTGGTTTAATGCTTACGGAAAATACTACGGAATGGGCGTCTTTATTTATAACGAGGCCAAGATGTCCTTGCGACCAGCCAGGTTTCATGGGCGAGCAGCATACTTTGCTTGCGACAAGCCTCGTTGAAACACAGGAGAGGTAAGATAATTTTTCTATAATCGAAAAATTTTCTTTGAAACGAAGTGTTATAAGTTGGGGGTATGGATTGTGAGAGAAGGAATGTTTAGAAACCTGTCAGGCTGTGCGATATCAGGTATTTTTTCAAAATCCGGCAGACGATTCTCCGGAAAACCCATCATTGATTCGATCGCTTCCATGCATGAGCGTTCAAATGGTCTGGGCGGAGGTTTCGCAGCCTATGGAATTTATCCGGAATATAAAGAGTTCTATGCTTTTCATATTTTTTATGATAATCAATCTGCAAAAAAAGAAGGCGAAATGTTTCTGGAGGAGCATTTTGATATTATAAACCTTTCAAAGATCCCCACAAAGAAAACTCCTGAAATCATAGATGAGCCGCTCATTTGGAGATACTTTGTAACTCCGTTGCCTACAAAGCTTGCCGACAGCCAGCTGGATGAGAGAGATTTCGTAGCCAAAAGTGTGTTCAGGGCAAATACTACGATTAACGGCGCATATATCTTCTCCAGCGGAAAGAATATGGGGGTGTTCAAAGCAGTAGGATTTCCCGAGGATGTAGGACGGTTTTACCGTTTGGAAGAATATGAGGGATATTGTTTTACCGCACACGGACGCTATCCGACAAATACCCCCGGCTGGTGGGGCGGTGCGCATCCCTTTGCACTGTTGGATTATTCAGTCGTTCACAATGGAGAGATATCCTCTTATGACGCAAACCGGCGGTCCATTGAAATGTACGGGTATAAGTGCACCTTAAAAACAGATACCGAAGTCATCACCTATATGATTGATTATCTGCACAGAAAAAAGGAACTAACCTTAAAGGAAATTTGCTCGGTGATTGCAGCGCCGTTTTGGTCAACCATAGAAAATGAATCACCAAAGGAACGAGCGGAGCACGAATTTTTAAGAAATGCTTTTGCCTCCCAGTTAATTACCGGACCGTTTTCAATTCTTGTGGGCTTTGAAGGTGGAATAATGGCTCTGAATGACAGATTGAAGCTGCGCAGCATGGTAATCGGTGAGAAGGATGACATGGTGTATATGGCCAGTGAAGAAGCAGCTATCAGGGTAATTGCCAATGACCTGGATAAAGTTTGGTCACCAAAAGGCGGCGAGGGAGTTATTGTCACATTAGAGAAAGGAAGAGAATAATGGCTGTTGATTATTTATATCCGGACTATGAGATTATAAGAAATGATAACCGTTGTATTTCCTGCCGCGTGTGCCAGAAGCAATGTGCCAACGAAGCACA
>JAEZNF010000300.1 GCA_023441845.1 Bacillota bacterium
AATTTCATCCTGTTATAGAGAAAATTAAAAAGAAATAAGCGAGAAAAGACGTTTGTAAAATTGTTGTACCATTAAGTTGTAGAGGCTTAATGGTACTTTTATTTTTAAGGAGGAGGATTTATGTTTGAGAATGTTGGCACTAAAGGAGTAATAGGGATTATATCGGTTGTGATGGGCTATTTGTATGATAGTCTTAATGTGCTATTGGTGGTACTGGCTATTCTTATGATAGTTGATTACTTTACCGGGATAATAGCAGCATTTAAGACAAAGACATTCGATCCGGATGTAGGTAGATGGGGAGCAGTAAAGAAGCTGTGTTTTGCATTCCTTGTTTTAATGGGATTCCTTATTGACTTTGTCTTAATTTATTTATCGAAACAGGCAGGAATTGAACTTCCATTCAAGGCGCTGTTCGGGCTTGCTGTTACAGCGTACTTAATAGGAACAGAAGGTTTCAGCGGGTGCCAGAATCTAATAGTTATTGGCATACCCGTTCCTGAATTTTTACTTTCGGCTTTCGGCTTAATTAAAGATCAGTCTGGTAATATTGTGAAAACTCCAAAGAAAGAAGGTGCGACAGATGGATTACAAAATAATATGGAAGGGAACCGATAACGATTTTAACCGCCTGCGCCGACAGGATTCAACTGGTAAGATATTTAAACCTGAAATTCATGTTATACATATTATGCAAGGTACTCTCAAGGGAACAGACAGTCACTTCAACAATCCTGCAGTCGATGCTTCTACTGGGTACGGTATAGGCAAAAGTGGAGAGATACACCAGTATGTCAGGGATGAAGATGCAGCATGGGGACAGGGTCTTTGTACAAATCCTAACTTTGAATGGCTTAAGAAAATGCCAGGAGTAAACCCGAATTTGTATTCCTTATCTTACGAATTAGAGGGAATGTCGGGAGATTCTCCAACGCCTGAGCAGTGGGAAGCGCTGACATACTTGCTCAAACTTAAGTCCGCAGCTTACGACATTCCATATGAGAAAAATAGATTTATAGGCCATTACATAATTGATCCGATCAATAGGTCAGGTTGCCCCGGAAAAGGATTCCCATGGACGAAACTATACAAAGAATTAGGAATTACTGATGCTGGTCCTGTGGTTGATAATCTTCCGGTACTAAGGATCGGCTCTGCCGGAGACGATGTAAAGTATCTGCAGGGACAGTTAAATAAAAAAGGTTACAACTGCGGAAATGTGGACGGAATTTTCGGCCCTGGCACATTAAAAGCGGTTAAAGCTTTCCAGACGGGAAAGAACCTTGAGCCAGATGGAATTGTCGGACCTCTGACATGGGCGAAATTAACTTAATACAAAACAAAAAATCCCCTAATCAGGGGATTTTTTTATTCTGGTTTCCCTGTAAACATATAAATTACAGGAGTATGTGAAATACCTATGTAAATAAGTATAGAGACTATTGAGCATATAAATAATAAAACTATTCGGCATGATGTTGTTTGCTTTACGGAAAGTTCCAGATCGATTGTATAATGAGTAATTGCAAATAAAATAACTAACGGTAAATTTACGAGGTACAATATCGTAAATAAAGGGTATAGTACAAACCTATCAATCTTTGTTATTTTTTTTCTTGCTTGAAGCTCTGCGTATGCTAATTGTACTAATTCCTCTGGTTGTTCGCCGGAATATATTATTTTAAGCAGATTTTCATCAGAACAATTCCTTAAAAACTTGTAATCATACATAAAATACCTCTTTAAATATGTAGCATTATTAACAATATAATACTACACATAAATACGAGTTGAAATATAATTCTTCGACTCTACAGTCTAATACCTCACAGATTTTATCAATATGATCCAAGTTAATACGTTCAATAAGTTCATGTTATATTTCATTTATAGTATTAGGCCGAATGCCTGTTTTTCTCGCTAGGTCTGCCTGGGTTAATCTCCTATCACCCAAAAGCTTAGACAAATGTATTATAACCATATGCGATATACCCTCTCTGATTTACGATAAATTTTATCACTATACGTTAGAAACTATCGGGAAACGATAGAAAATATCGTAATGCGTTATAGGAAAGTAAATCAAGGTTGCCAAGATATTAAAATAAATGCCAAATATATCAATTAAACCTATATAGTAATAAGGTGTACTATATTCATATAGGTTGACAAAAGGAGGTATTTATTTAAATTATTGATTTGGCATTGAAATGGAAGTGGATGGGGTTTATAATTAGTTATCGAACAAGTGTTCTGCGTTTATAATTTGTACATAGGAGGACTAACTAAATGCTCAGTAATCTAATAGAAAGCGAATCATTTAGAAATTTTGTTAGTGCTAGATGTGAAGAAATATTGAGAGATGACAAAGAATTTAAAAAGTTGAATAGTGACATTTTGAAAATCGAAGCGGAACTTATGTCGCTATTGAACGAAGAGCAGACAGAAATTTTTCTAAAATACGAAGAGGCAATTTCGAAATATGAATCCCTTACTATTTTTTTAGTGTACAAAGCATCGTTTAACGATGCGAAACCTTTAAGTGCAGATGTGAATTTGTAACGATCCATAAAAACCTCTTTCGGACAAGAGGTTTTTTCATGCCTTAAAAATTTGTGCAAGCACTCATCTCTTATGCCACTATAGTCACCTTATCCACTATAACCACCCTATTTTAGACCTTTTCAGTATACGTAAATCGCTCTCAATTGAATGCAAGTCAGCTCAAAACCCTTATTATAGAACTATTTGACCAACACTGGAATAATAATTCTGCAACGGTTAGTTGCTTGGGGTGCAAGAGGTCGCGTGTTCAAGTCACGTCACTCCGACCAAAGAGGGAAGCGGACTACAAGGAATTTGTAGCCTGCTTTTTTCATTTTAAAATATGCGATAGTAACTAATTAGTAACTTCTTCCGTATAGTTCGGGTGAGGCATACCCATTTATTCTTTGTGTTTTACCCAAAAATATTTCACAAAATTGTCGATGCGTTCAATAGAATCCTCTTGTATATTTTGATTAGCTTGTAAGAAAGATTGTTTTGCTTCTTTATACGCTAGATATTCTTTTTTGTAAGCCGCTATTTTCATTGTTAAAAGTATCAAGATTACCATGCAATTACCGACCACAAGGAATAAGGGAGCTTGTCCAATATTTCGTAAATTTCGATGGAACAGTTTCGATTCAATGAAGCAGAAAAGGAAGGTTTTGCGAATATTTTGTTTATTGAAGATTGAAAAATGACATGTTATAATATTTATAAATAATGTGATTGGAGATGAAAAGATGCGTAATTTTTCTTGCTAGTTTTATAAAAGCATAATAAAAATATGAACGCGGAAGATGCCGCTTATTTTGTTATGTTTGTGCAAGAAAGTTACTAATTCTTTTACTCTTAAATAATATATCCTCGTTATGCCCAAAGTGGGTTTAACTTTGCTGTATTTATGAGCTGTAAGAATTAACTTTCTTGCAGCTTTCATAATTTCTATACAGGAGGATAATTTATGTCTTTAATTAGCGTTACAAACCTGACCTTTGCCTATGATGGCAGTTATGATAATATATTTGAAAATGTGAGTTTTCGAATAGATACGGATTGGAAATTAGGCTTCACAGGAAGAAATGGCAGAGGTAAAACTACATTTTTAAGCCTGTTGATGGGCAAATACAAATACAATGGTAATATTTCGGCAAGTGTAAATTTTGAATATTTCCCTTTCGAGGTTCATATTAAAGAAAGTAATACAATTGATGTAATTGAGGATATCTGCCCGGACTACCTTCATTGGGAGCTTTTGCGTGAGCTTTCACAACTGCAGGTTTCTGATGACGTGTTATATCGTCCTTTTAATACGCTTTCAAACGGGGAGCAGACAAAGGTGCTTTTAACTGCTCTATTTTTAAAAGAAAACAGCTTTTTATTAATAGATGAGCCAACAAACCATCTTGATATGAACGCAAGAAAAATTGTCAGTGATTATCTTAATTCCAAGCGTGGTTTTATTTTAGTATCACATGATAGGGCGTTCCTCGATAATTGCGTTGACCATATCCTTTCAATTAACAAAACAAATATCCAAATTCAAAAGGGGAATTTTTCATCCTGGTGGGAAAACAAAAAAATGCAGGACAATTTTGAGCTTTTAGAAAATGAAAAGATTAAAAAAGATATTATGCATTTGTCGGCTGCCGCTAAACGCACATCAAACTGGTCCGAAAAAGCTGAGTCAAGAAAAATCGGGTTTGACCCGACAAAAACTGAAAAGAGCATATCCCGCAGACCTACCGAGGGTGCAAAGTCTAAAAAAATGATGAAACGTGCAAAAGCAATCGAAGTAAGGCAGCAATCGGCAATTGAAAAGAAATCCACTCTTCTCAAAAACATTGAAAGCTCAGAGAAATTGAAGATCTCGCAAATTAACTTTCATGCCAGCCGTCTTGTAGAGCTTGAAAATGTCTCAATATTTTATGGTGAAAAGGAAGTATGTGAGGGCGTAAATTTAACCATAGAACAGGGGGATAGAGTAGCTATTTGGGGTAAAAACGGCTCTGGAAAGTCAAGCCTTATTAAGTTGATTTGTGGAGAAAACATTACTTATACAGGTACTATGAGAAAAGCCGGTCAGTTGAAAATATCATATGTATCACAGGATACTTCGCACCTTAGGGGCAACTTAAGCGAGTATGCAATAAATAACTGCATTGATGAAAGTCTTTTTAAGACTATTTTAAGGAAACTTGATTTTTCAAGAGTTCAATTTGAAAAGGATATGTCCGATTTTAGCGGTGGGCAGAAGAAAAAAGTCCTGATTGCAAGAAGCCTTTGTGAGAAAGCGCACCTTAATATCTGGGATGAACCGCTTAATTTTATAGATGTTATCTCTCGAATGCAAATTGAAGAATTATTGCTTGAGTACTTGCCGACAATTCTATTCGTAGAGCATGATAGTGAATTTTGCACAAATATTGCAACAAAGATTTTCAGGCTTTAAGCTCGTATTATGAGCAATAGTTACATCAACATATATTTATTTGCTGCTTAACAAATGAATTTCAAAAATTTATTTGTTAAGCAGCACTAAAGTAACTTAAGAAAATGCGCTGGAAATCTACCGGGGAACCGGTTTTAATGGTGGAATAATCTCAAACCCGTCAGGCACATAACAATTCCGTATTGATTACAGGCCTCTATTACACTGGCTTCTCTTATGGAGCCGCCTGGCTGCACGATGTATTTTGTTCCGCTTCTATAAGCCCTGTCAATGTTGTCGCGGAAAGGGAAAAATGCATCTGAACCCAGAGTGACATTTTTAAGACCTTTTAACCACTCCTGTTTTTCCTCCGGCGAGAACCTTTCAGGAACCTCTTCAAGCAAGTCATACAGCATTCCGATCTCGTATTCGGTAGTGTCGTTCCTGACAAACAGGTCAATGGCATTGTCGCGTTCTGGCCGGCCGATTCCCTGCTTGAACTTTAGGGTAAGCACTTTAGGGTGCTGCTTGAGATACCATAAGTCAGCCTTTTCGCCTGCAAGACGGGTGCAGTGAATCCTTGACTGCTGGCCTGCTCCGCAGCCTATAACCTGGCCTTCCTTAACATAACAAACCGAATTGGATTGCGTATACTTAAGTGTAACCATTGCAAGAATCATATCTTTTTTTGCGTTTTCATCAAGTTCCTTATTGTCTGTTACAATATTTTTTAAATCGTCAAAGCCCGGTACATAGCTGTTTCTTTTTTGTACGAATTCTATACCGAAGATGGACCTTCTTTCCATATCTTCAGCTTTATATGCCGGGTCCATCTTTACGATATTAAACTTGCCGCCCTTTTTCTTACTAAGAATTGATAAGGCTTCATCGGTATAGCCGGGCGCTATTACTCCGTCCGATACTTCTCTTTTTAATACCATTGCCGTTGACACATCGACAACATCACTAAGTGCGGCCCAATCGCCGAAAGAAGACATTCTGTCCGCACCTCTGGCGCGTACATAAGCCGATGCAAGAGGAGAAAGTTCAATATCCTCTACATGATAAGCCTTTTTAAGATCATCACTAAGCGGAAATCCCAATGCTGCTCCAGCCGGGCTGACATGCTTGAATGATGCCGCTGCAGGCATGTTTAAGGTGGTATTCAGCTCGTGTACCAGCTGCCAGGAGTTAATGGCATCCATAAAGTTAATGTATCCGGGGTTACCACAAAGAACTGTAAATGGCAGTTCTCCGCTTGCCGATTCTATTGAAGCGGGTTTTTGATGTGGGTTGCACCCGTATTTCAGTTCATACGACTTCATATATAATTCCTCCTTTTAAAAATTAAAAACCGCCCGGACAAAATAATTATTTACCCAGGCGGTCGATATTGGTTTCGTGAAACATGCTTCCTATTGTTAATTCAATTAATCCGCCAGTCGCATGTTTAATATTAATTTTCCATTTCCAGTATATGTGATTCTTCTTGATGCTGTCAAGTCTCTTTGATAAATGTCATTCTTTCTTATATTGCCTTAAATAGACTATTTCTCTATCTGTTGACAATATAAAATCTACAGTGGTATATTTAAGTCGTCTTTTTATTGTTTGATTTAGAAAATACAGTATCAAAAAAGGAGCAGCTCATGAGAAGAAAAGACAAAGAGATAATTGACCGCAATGTGATTGATAAAATATTGAATGAAGCCCAGATTATAAGAATAGCAATGGTTGACGGTACCGAACCTTATATCGTCGCTATGAATTATTTTTATATGGACGGGGTTTTATACATGCATTCCGCAATGGGAGGCAGGAAGATAGACATTTTAAGGAGAAACAACAGAGTTGCATTTCAAACGGAAACTGCAGCAGAATTGTATACCGGGGAAGATGCATGTGAATACAGCATGAAATATTTAAGTGTTTCCGGCATGGGCAGAGTAAGCTTTATTAATGATGATCAAATCAAAACGGCGGTTTTAAACGGCATTATTAATAAGCATACTGGAAAATCGGGGTACAAGTTTCCCGAGACAATGCTTGGGCTGACGCTTATCATAAAGATCGAAATTGATTCGATATCGGGAAAGAAATCGAAATATTAGAATAGAAATATAAAAGTATTTTAAAACTTTTCTATTTAATTTTCGTAGAATGTATAAAAATCAAAGGAGGACAGGAATATGCCGCTGGTTGTATCAAACGTGGTAAAGAATTTCGGCCAAAAAACGGCTGTAGATAATATTTCATTCAGTATAAACAAACCTGGTGTCTTTGGGCTTCTGGGAACAAACGGCGCCGGAAAGACTACAACAATTAGAATGATTCTCGGAATCCTTTCAAAGGACAGTGGTATTATAGAATGGGATGGAAAGCCTGTAAAAAGGGAGAATGTAAGATTTGGGTATCTTCCTGAAGAAAGGGGTATTTATCCGAAAGCAAAAGTAGGAGAACAGCTTGTTTATTTTGCCAGTCTGCGCGGAATGAACGGTAAAACAGCAAGAAAAAGCATGAAGTTTTGGCTGGACAGACTTGCGGTAACCGAGTACGAAAATACCGTTGCAGAGCAGCTTTCAAAGGGTAATCAGCAAAAAATACAACTGATTGCAACTTTAATACATGATCCTGAACTTATAATACTTGATGAACCGTTTAGCGGCCTTGATCCGGTAAATACCGATTTGTTCAAGGGTGTAATTTACGAACTGATAGACAAGGGCAGGTACATAATAATGTCAAGCCATCAGATGCAGGCGGTTGAGGAGTATTGCCATGAAATACTCATTTTAAAGGATGGCAAGACAATTATAAGCGGAAACCTGAAGGATATAAAGCGCGGATACGGAAGAACAAACCTTTCCATATCCTGCGAAGAGGAAATAGGTCACCTTGCTAAAGAGGAAGGGATTGTTACAGAGAATAGGAAGGCAGCGGGGTATGAATTCAGGATAAAATCCGATGATCAGGCCTACAGGCTTCTTGAAAAGATAATTAAATCAAATATAAGACTGGACAAATTCGAGATAAGAGAACCGTCACTGCATGAAATATTTGTAGAAAAGGTAGGTGAAAATAAATGAGGGACTTTTTAAGCGTTTTTAAGTATACTTTTGCCGAGAATGCCAGAAGAAAGACATTTATAGTTTCAACCATAATTACATTGATATTGGTTGTCGGTCTCTTAAGCGTACCGGGGATTATCAATTACATAGACAGCGGTAAAAAGCCTGAAACGCAGCAATCAACGGATAAATCCGGGACAAAAAATAACAGGAAAGCCATATATGTTATAGATAGTAAAGAAGTGCTTAAGGACAGCATGCCGAAGCTGAATGAGGCATATGAAGGTTATGAATTCAAGAAGGAAACAGCGGATAAACTTGATACCCTTAAGGAGAATGTAAAAAGCGGTAAGGATTCTGCGATTATTGTTGTAGATGAGGATAAAGGGATTCCAAAATTCGAATACTGGATTAAGTCGGCTGGGAAAGGTATCGACCCTGAAAACTTAAGTAGTACAATCCAGAAGATAAATTCCGGTATGCTGTTAAAAAAAGCCGGTGTTTCGGATGATACAACAGGAAAAGCATTGGCTGATGTCGCCTACAATGTGAATGAACTGGGAAAGGGTATGCTGCAGGGCATATTTTCAGCATATTTGGTGATTATGATCATATTCTTCGGGGTTTATTTCTATGGCTACGGTGTTG
>JAEZNF010000356.1 GCA_023441845.1 Bacillota bacterium
CAGCGTAGCGCAGTACTTGATAATGCTGCCATCCACCAGTTTTGAGAATGGCAGCCGTGTGTTGAGCCGTATTGTGAGCACTGTCCGACGTCAATACCCAAATATGAACGCAGCCATCCATTACAAACTTTTACCCCTTGACCCTGTTTTATAAAAACATCATTTTATTAACGCAAGTGTCCTGTCAGCCTTTTCGACTTGGATAGGAATTTTCTTTTCCGCCCAATTACGTTTAAATGGAGTATGATTAAAGACGAGCCTACTCTAGGTACTGAATATTATAGATTCGGATCACACCCAGGTCTTCATTGACCGAGAAACTGATTCTCCGGACAGGACCTGCTTTGAAAACCATATCTGTCAAATCGGCATAATTACTTTTACTGTAATCCGAAACCTTCAATTCAATCACGGATATTCGCTGCTCAAGAGCTGCTTGAACGGCTCTGTTAAAAGCGGATTTGTTTCCGACAAACAGGCTGTTCTTATGATAATAGTTGTTCTCCAAGCTGGTGCAGGCAGGATAATCTGATTTGATCCAGGTGTTTGTCCGGGCCATTTCATTATCCGATAGATTGAAATAGTAATAGGTCAGAGTATCAGTACCGTCCGCAGACACAGGATCGTCGTTGGTAATGTCCAGATGGTAGTATTCGCCGTCGATTCTGACCAGGTTCCAGGCGTGGCCCTCCGATGCACTGCCGGTTTTCATCTTCCCGCTGATAATCATGCACTCCAGTCCTGAAAGATCGCAAAGGAGCTTCATGGCCTTTGAATAGCCTTCACATACCGCAGCACCCAAGACAAGGCAGCCGTATTCTTCAAAGGAGGAATATGGCAGGGTGCCTTTTAAGTAATTCTCATAATCGTACCGGGTGTTATTAACAATATAATCGTGGAGTTTCTTTTCCTTTTCATACTCGGACATAGCCGGTGTGATGAGACGTGCAACCGTATACCTGGCTTTGTTTAAAGCTTCTCTCGCGTTTTGCGCTCTCTGTGTAAAATCATTCTTGGTGTATCGGTAGGCAACGGTTAAATAGAGGGTCTGACTGTTCGATTCGTATTCCCATGAACTGACGAAATTCTCTACGCCGGTTATATCTGTCACTGCTGTCGAGGCTTTGTTAAATACGGACGTAAAATCTTCCTTCATATTGCCGGAATAGTTTCGGATGTCCGCCTTAAGCTGTGTATCGTTGTTGTATAATGTTTTTCGGATCAGCATATACAAGTCCCGGCTGTTTCTTGCTACATCGCCGTAGTTTGTAACGGCGGCTTTATAGGTGTCCGCATTACCAAGCTCGGCAGCCAGATCAGAGGTATACAGCCCTAAGGCCTTTGCTGCAGGCTTAAATACTGCTTTGTCTGTATTCACCAGCTTGTCCAGCAACGTCTGGGCAGAAGCTTTCAACTTCAACGGAAGAGCATTGTAGGATATGCCAACCATGTCATTTCGTACAAAGGAAGCTGACTTTTTCAGTCTGGATCCTTCGGCATCGCTTAACAGGCCCACTTGAATTGCCATATCAATCGCCTTGTTATAATCAAAATCCGTTTTGTCGTCATAGCCGAGGGATCGAAGCACAAAGGTGACATATTGCTTCGCTGAAATCAATTCAGCGGAGCCAAAGCTGGAGCTGCCGGTTCCTTTGGTCAGACCATTGTGGAACATATAGCCGACATAATGATCCGCCCAAGCAGGCACATCTTTAAAAGGGTGGGTATACTTGCTTTGCTTTGCCTGCATTTCCTTACCAAGTAAACGCACAAGCATAACAGCGCCCTCAATTCTGGTGGGGACCCGTCCCAATTCAAAGTTGTCGGGAGAGTTGGCAAGCAGTCCAAGTATTTTAAGGTCCACCGCTTTTTCATAATTGCTGTATGTAAGAGAAGCAGCAGACACCGGAACCGGAAGCAAAACATATGTAAATATTAAAATAAACGACATGATCAGCGCTGCGCGCATAGTTATTTTCACGAACACACCGTCCTTATTTATCTGATTATATCAATAATAGTGAAGGCTTGCAATGAACGGAAGAATGCATATAATGCTACTGCTCTGGTGCCACTGACCTAGCGCTACTGCTCTAGCGCCTACTGCCCGTGAGCCACTGACCTAGCGCACTGCCCTAATGCTACTGTGCAAAATTTCAACTAGGGGGCAGTTATTTGGAATAAACATAGAAATTTATCATTATATGGTTACATAATTCGGGATTTCACACCCGTTATTACGCATATTTTAGAATTATGGTGCCCCAAACCTGCAAAATTGCACAGCTGACCACATATTTAGAGCACACAACAAACAAAAAAGAGATGCCATTTTATGGCAGCTCTTTTTTGTTTTTGTAAGTACCGGTATTAAAACCTTATATGTCGGTCACTAACTGCAGGTTATTCCTTGTAATAGCCGTCATTTTGCCTGAATAAGCCGGGGAATATCAGAAGAATGACAATGATAATCACAACGATCCAGATCCACTCGAAGCCCCCGCCTCCGCATCCAAAAATGCCGCCTCTTTCATTTTCAGCCATACCCTACACTCCTTTCAACGAATTGATATGTGTTACTCTACAACTTCAGCCTGTTATGTGTTATTCAACAACTTCATTTGCTGCGGCTCTTCCCCAAAAGCCCCTCCCGGTGAAAAGCAACAGGAATAAAATGATAAAAAATAAAATGGCACAGTTGTCAATTATGCCTGCATTTAATCTCTGTGACATGTAAATACCTCCTCGCATACTTTGCCTGGCCTGCTTGTGCCGGTTGCCTTCTATATCATATTCATGGACCCATTTTTGTGTTACTTTTTTATACAAAATGCGAAACCACCCGTTTGGGTGGCTTCTTCGCAGGGTTTCATGTAATGCAACCAGCTTAATCCGTTCCTTATAAACGTTTAGCAAAAGTCTCTATCAAAGAACAGCAACAGGAACAGAATGATAAAGAACAAAATAGCGCAATTGTCACCCAGGAAATTACCGCATCCTCTTTCTGCCATTATGGAGGCCTCCTTTCAACCAGAGAGTTGACATAAATTTAAAACCTAATTTAATTTATTCATCATTTGTGTAAAGTGTGACAGTTTTGATTATTCTACATTCGGGGCTTTCAGCCGCCGTTTCAGCTGCCAATATCAGTATATTAATCACCCGCATAGACTGTGACATCATAGAGTAACTGTAAATAAATATAACGAGGCACAAAGATATCCCCCACCTCTTGACTCTTTTCACTCACTACGTTCATGAAAAAGTCTTGGTGGCGGGTACAGATTTGGTTTGCAGGCGGTGAGCATATCTCCCGCCTAGGATGCATAGGCGAGCAGCAAGCCATGCTTGCGACCAGCCACGTTGAAACTCCGTTAATGAAATAAAATTTCTACAAGCGAAAAAATTTATTTTGAATTAGGTCGTTATAAAATATTTAATATATGGCTCAACCTAATGGCTATCGTTTATTTTTCGACTCTCCGCAAAGGAAGGCATGCAAAGAAACCTAAAGAAAATAGAAAAATTTAGAAAAATAAGAATTGACAGATTTTGTATTATCTCATATAATTATAAACGCAGTCATTATTTTACATTTATTTACTTGTATAGATACATATACCATAAAATAATGATCAGAGAGGTGAGCGGTTTGGGCAGGTTAAGTCTAGTTATGGCGGATGAGGACAGGGATTATCTTGCAAGATTTGAGCGCTTTCTTATTGTGAATTATCCACAAAGGTTTGAAGTCTTTTCATTTTCATCTTCTGATACTCTGCTGGATTTTCTGAACAAACATGATAAAAAAGATATTCTGTTGATAAACAGAAAAATATATAGGAAAGAGCTGAGGTTCATTGGAGTGGATTCCGTCATATTTCTTTCCGGTGACAGCAGCGAAGCCGTTCCCGAAGGCTTTGATGTTATAGACAAATATCAACATGCTGAGAAAATAGTTGCCGAGATTCTCAGACTCTATAGTTCCGGTTGTACAAAAGACTGCCATGTATCCGGGAGCACTCATACACTCCTTGTTTGTATCTGTTCACCTGCCGGAGGTACCGGAACGTCAAGCATAGCGGCAGGCTGCAGCATTTTATCTGCCGGGTAAAATATATTCATCTGCTGCGGTTCTGTATATAAGTTTATAGCATTATAAATAAACAGAATAAAATATGTTTAAAATATTGATAAGTCATAGGATTCCAATTCTCTTACTTATTTTGCCTTTTACAGATATGTGATATAATATGGAAATGGCATAACATATTAGCGTAACAAATGCTAAATGAAATAGTGGGGAGTTGAGGCTATAATGACTGCTGAAGAAATTCTGCGCGTCAACTTAACAGATGAGCAGTATGAAGCTGTTGTGGATGAGTCACGGCACATCCTTTGTTTAGCTTGTGCCGGCTCAGGCAAGTCACGTACGCTTGCATATAAGAGTGCATATCTGATTTCTAAAGGCGAAGCTCCTGAAAGCATAGTTGCCTTCACGTTTACCGAAAAGGCTGCTGAGTCCATAAAGCGCAGAGTAGCCGAAGCACTTCGCAAATTTGGATTATCCGAAAATTTTATCGGCGCAATGTTCATCGGAACTTTGGACTCATTCTGTCAAAAGTTGCTCGGCGATATCAATGCAAAATATCGGCAATACGATGTTCTTGATAGAAATGGATTAATACTCTTCTTGATGTCAAGATTCCATCGAATCGGTCTGAAGCATGGAGAAGGACGTTATTTTAAAGAGAACATCCTCCCGCTTGCTGACGCTTGGCAAACAATGAACAATGAGAATATCGATTTAGCTGATATAGAGCAATATGACACCACGTTATTCAACCGTTTAACAAAATTGGGCGAGATTCTTGATCGTGACGGATATATGGACTTTTCCTTTGCCATACGACTAGGTGTGCAGGAGTTAAAAAAGATAACCAACAAGGCGAAATCGTATATTTCAAAGTTCAAATACCTACTCGTAGAC
>JAEZNF010000385.1 GCA_023441845.1 Bacillota bacterium
AGACAGGTATTGGAGCTAACAAAAGCGGCTTTTTAGGTTTTGTTCCAAGTGGCCATTTCTCTTCACTTCATTCACCTATACAGCAAAGGTAACCGTCAGGAATCAGGGCATCTTTTGGATTTTTGCGGGTCATGAATGAGGATATTCGTAACGAAAAAAAGTTTTTAATATTTAAAAAATGTACAGTTAAAATTTGTCTTATATATATGCTGATTTTGAGATATAATATTAACAAAAACTGCGGGCGGTAGAAGGTAGATTGTACGCCAAACATTATTTTACTTAAGTAAAAGGTTTTAAATATAATGATTGTTGGCGCAGAATCTACATGCTACGGTCTGTGGTTAAGAAAAAGGAGGAAAATAAAAAATGCAAAGTACTTTTTCTATGGATTTGGCAGGTAGAAAACTGGTTGTTGAGACAGGAACGCTGGCTCAGTTTGCTAACGGATCGGCGTTAGTACGGTATGGTGAAACAGTTGTTCTTTCAAATGCAACCTCTTCACAAAGCCCAAGGGATGGAATAGACTTTTTCCCGCTTAGTGTAGACTATGAAGAAAGGTTATACGCAGTAGGAAAAATACCCGGTGGGTTTATTAAACGTGAAGGCAAGCCTTCCGAAAAGGCCGTACTTACTTCAAGGGTTATAGACAGGCCTATAAGGCCATTGTTTCCCAAAGATTTGAGGAACGATGTTACTGTTGTAAACACCGTTATGTCGGTTGAGCAGGATAACTCACCGGAGATTGCGGCAATGATTGGTGCATCTATTGCTATAAGCATATCGGATATACCTTTTAAAGGGCCTATAGGAGGAGTTGTTTTAGGTCTTGTTGATGATGAGGTTGTTATAAACCCCAATGCCGAGCAGAGAGAAAAAAGTAAAATGTATGTCACACTTGCCGGTACCAAGGACAAAATTACAATGATAGAAGCGGGCGCAAGTGAAGTATCGGAAGATGTAATGCTCGACGCTATAAGGAAAGGCCATGCTGAAATAAAGAAAATTGTCGAGTTTATAGAAGGAATAGTCAAAGAGGTAGGAAAGCCAAAGTATGAGTACCAATCCTCTGATGTTCCTGAAGCCCTGTTTAATGAAGTCAGGGAGTACGCTTATGCCAAAATGAGAGAGGCTGTACTTACGGAGGACAAGCAGGTCAGGGATAAGAATATTGCTGAGTTGACAGAAGATATAAAGCAGCGTTTCGAAGAAGCTTATCCCGAAATGGGAGGTATGCTGGCACAAGCTGCATATAAACTGGAGAAAAAAGTTGTTCGTGAATATATACTTAAAGAGTCAAAGAGGGTTGACGGCAGAAAACTGGATGAAATCAGAACTCTGTCGGCACAGGTAGGTTTGCTGCCCAGGACTCATGGGTCAGGCCTTTTCCAGAGAGGGCAAACCCAGGTTTTGACGACGGTAACATTAGGGGCTATGGGTGAAGTCCAGATGCTCGATGGAATTGAGCTTGAAGAGACCAAAAGATACATGCACCACTATAATTTCCCGGGTTATAGCGTAGGTGAAGCAAAACCTACGAGAGGGCCCGGAAGAAGAGAAATCGGCCATGGAGCCCTTGCAGAAAGAGCACTGGAGCCTGTTATTCCAAATGAGGTAGAATTCCCCTATGCCATCAGGCTGGTTTCGGAAGTTCTTATGTCAAACGGTTCAACATCACAGGGAAGTGTTTGCGGAAGCACACTGGCTTTGATGGATGCCGGTGTACCCATTAAAAATCCGGTTGCAGGTATTTCGGCTGGTCTTGTTATAGATGAGACAAATCCCGATAAATTTGTAACATTCATGGACATTCAGGGCCTGGAAGATTTCTTTGGAGACATGGATTTCAAGGTGGCAGGTACTGTAAACGGTATAACAGCTATTCAGATGGATATAAAGGTAGACGGATTGAACGATGAGATTATAAAACAGGCTTTTGAACTCACCAGAAAGGGACGTCTGCAAATTATAAATGATGTAATATTAAAGGCAATACCTGAGCCAAGAAAAGAACTGTCACAGTATGCTCCGAAAATATTTACCACATCCATTGATCCTGATAAGATCAGAGAAGTTATTGGACCTGGCGGCAAGATGATCAATAAAATCATTGCCGAAACAGGAGTTAAAATTGATATAGAGGATGATGGCAAGGTTTATGTTGCCTGTACCGATGCCGATGCCGGCAGGAAAGCCATAGGCATAATCGAAGGAATAGGCAGGGATGTGCAAACCGGGCAAATATTTATGGGTAAGGTAGTAAGAACCACTACTTTCGGAGCTTTTGTTGAGTTCCTACCCGGCAAGGAAGGTTTGGTACACATATCCAAGCTTGATAAAAAGAGGGTTGCCAAGGTTGAAGATGTTGTAAACGTTGGAGACGAGATACTTGTAAAGGTAATGGAAGTTGACAGACAGGGCAGAATAAACCTTTCGCGTAAGGATGCCATGCCTGATACCGAAGCTGCTCCGGAAGCTTAATAAACCGGGTAAAGACAACTAAATTTAACATATAATTTATATTAATGGGGATATATTTTGGATTTGAAGCATATTATCTGGAATGTATCCCCAAATTAATCAAATATTTATTGTAATTGAATTTAAAAAGACTATACTGTATAATTACTGTAATTGTTGAAGTGGCAAATGACAGAGACTAACATGTACAACTGGAGGTATTATGTTCAAAAGAACTATACTTGACAATGGGGTTAGAATCGTATGTGAAAAGATACCATATGTGAGATCGGTTTCAATAGGTATCTGGGTAGGCACCGGTTCAAGGAATGAAAATGAAGCTAATAACGGAATTTCCCATTTTATTGAGCACATGCTTTTTAAAGGAACTGCAAAAAGAAGTGCAAGAGAGATTGCCGAAAGTATCGACAATATCGGGGGGCAGATAAATGCATTTACAGGAAAAGAATGTACATGTTATTATACCAAGACTCTGGATGCGCATATAGATATTGCGTTGGATGTACTTGCCGATATGTTTTTTAATTCCGAATTTGCGAAAAAGGACATTGATGTCGAGAGAAAGGTAATTCTTGAAGAGATTGGAATGTATCAGGATTCTCCTGAAGAACTTGTACATGATATTTTATCGGAAACTGTTTGGGAGGGAGATCCGCTCGGTTACCCCATACTTGGTACCCAGGAGTGCCTTAATAATATTAATAAGGATACAATTAAAAATTATATAGAGACCAACTATCTACCTACAAACACCGTAATATCCGTTGCAGGAAATTATGACGACGATAAGCTTATGGATAGGCTTACCGGGCTTTTTAAGGACTGGAAACTGCAGAAACCTGAAATGCCTGAACTTGAAGAAGTTTGTTTTAAGTCTAATTCCAGACTTAAGGATAAAGATACCGAGCAGGTTCATTTATGTCTTGGGTTTGAAGGTGTTGAGCATGGGAATGACAACATCTACACCATACTGGCTATAAATAACGTATTCGGTGGAGGTATGAGTTCAAGGCTGTTCCAGAAGATCCGTGAAGAAAAGGGATTGGTCTATTCAATTTATTCCTATCCTTCATCCTATAAAAACACAGGATTGTTTACAATCTATGGCGGAATGAATCCGGAGCACCTTGATACTGTGATGGATCTGGTAGTGAAGGAAATAAAGGAATTAAAGAAGAACGGTTTAAGTAAGGATGAGCTTGAGAAGTCGAAAGAACAGCTTAAAGGTAACTATATACTGGGGCTCGAAAGCACAAGCAGCAGGATGAACAGTATTGGAAAATCGGAGTTAATGCTTAAACGCATATTTTCACCTGATGAAATTCTTAAAAAGATAGACAGTATAAGTATGGACAGTGCAGTAGAAATGATAGACAGGATCTTTGATTTAAATAAGGTCGGTTTTTCGGCGGTAGGCAACTTGAAAAAGAATATAAACATAAATGATTTTATAGATTAAATTTTCATAGTTAAAAAATAATATTATTGTTTTTAAAGATTGGGATCCGGTGTGTATTTTACGTCGGATACCCAATTTTTTTATTATCTGATACTCACTATTGGTACAAGCACTTTTGTTTTTTAAGGAACATAAGATATACTAGTCACCATAAGATATTGGAGGATTTATAATGGAGGGCGTTAGATTTACGGTAATTGGAGGGGATATCAGAAGCATAAAATTGGCTAACTTTATTGCAGCCGACGGTTACAATGTTAACATATATGGTTTTAATAATGCAGGCTTTGAGCTCGGACTGGGGGAGAGCCCAGATCTAGGCACTGCAATAAATAAGTCAAAAATTATAATAGGTCCGATACCATGTTCAAATGATAACGAAACAATAAATGCCCAGTTTCATCAGGGTAAGATTTACATAAACGAAATATTCCAGAAGCTGGCCAAAGACCAGGTATTTGTTGCCGGAAGAATAAGTGAAAGGATTTCTCACCTTGCAGATATTTATAGCGTACGTGTTATAGATATTCTTGAAAGAGAGGATATGGCTGTTTTAAATGCAATCCCTACAGCAGAAGGAGCTATACAGATAGCAATGGAAGAAATGCCTACCACCCTTCATAACAGTAATGCAATGGTATTGGGTTTCGGAAGGATTGGAAAAATACTAGCAAAAATGCTCCAAGGTATTGGTGCAAACGTATTTGTTGAAGCACGTAAATATTCCGATATTGCATGGATCAAAAGTTACGGGTATAAGCCGCTGATTTTAGGAGAAATGAATGATTACATAGGGAGTATGAATGTTATATTTAACACAATACCTCATGTAATAATGGATTCTGGTAACCTTAGGCTGATTGATAAGGATTGCTTAATAATAGATTTGGCATCAAAACCAGGGGGAGTTAATTTCGATAAAGCAAAAGAACTGGGAATAAAGGCAATTTGGGCTTTATCCCTGCCAGGAAAAGTTGCTCCCGTTACTGCTGCAAAATTTATAAAAGAGACGGTTTACAATATTATTGGTGAGTTGGGGGTATAAGTAATGTTATTTGAAGGTTTGAAAATTGGATTTGCAATTACAGGCTCATTTTGTACTATAAAAAGTGTAGTCCCCGAAATAGAGAAGTTGGTTAAGGAGGGCGCTGAAGTTTATCCCATTTTGTCAAATGTGGTTGATCAATACGATACCAGGTTCGGAACGGCTAAAGATTTAAAGGATCTATTGAAGGTTATAACTCAAAAAGATCCTATAACTACAATAATCAAGGCTGAACCGATAGGGCCGCAATCCTATCTGGATTTGCTTGTTATAGCACCATGTACTGGAAATACCCTGGCCAAGATAACCAACGCTATTACAGATACGCCGGTTACAATGGCATATAAAGCCCATTCCAGAAATCAAAAGCCTGTTGTAATTGCTATATCAACAAATGATGGCCTTGGTGCAAATGCAAACAATCTTGGAAGATTGATGAACTTGAAAAATGTGTTTATGGTTCCTTTCGGGCAGGATAACTCAAAGGATAAGCCAGGTTCCCTGGTAGCTAAAATGGAACTTTTAACACCCACAATTGAAGAAGCGCTAAAGGGAAAACAAATACAGCCTATGCTCAAATAGTGTTATTCAAGAGAACTTATTAGAAAGCCCCTTCAAGGTATAATAAATACCGGAAGGGGTTTTTATATGCAAGCAGACTAGCCCTTTTTCTGATTTATACAGCCAGGTTTTCCTCCATACAAAGAGCATCATAGGGATCACTGCTAAACCCTTTTAAAAAGGTATAATCCTTCAAAAGGTTGTGATGGCCGCAGTTTTCACAAATAAAGTTCAAGCCGTTAAATTTTAATATTTCTTCTTTCGGAAGGTATAAAATTGTTGATTTGCAGTTGTAACAGCCTATAGCCTCAGAATTTCCCATAAGTAATTCCCCCGTTTCTCTTATTTAATATTGTATTGCTTAATATATACCGCAATTTATGATTTAAAAACAGGGAATTTAGGCACAGTTAAAATATAACTTCCTTTATAATTGTGTTAAACCCTTTGTGGATGTCACAAAGGGCCAGCTTAGAAAATGGAAGAAATATTTTAAATGTCCATTAATAATGGTTTAACAAAATACTTGTTTTATGACTACTCCCGGTTTCTTTTAAGGGTTTCTATGTCTTTTTGAGCTTGTCTAAGCTCAAGAAGTGTTTTTCTGTATTGTGTTGCAGCCTTTATTTTATTTACAAGGATGATTCTGTTTATGTGATCCAGCGGTTTTATGATATAATCAAATATAGTGTAGGTATTCAGGATTTCCTCAATGTTTTTTGTGTCCTCAATACCGGATGTGATAATAATTGGTATTTCCTTATATAGTTCCGTCCTTGAAAAGAGCTTCAGGAACTCATAACCATCCAATACCGTCATTATCATATCAAGAATAATTACATCAATGTTTCTGCTCTCGATTAAATCCAGGGCCTCTGCACCATTTACAGCAGATACCAGATCGTATCTTTCATTAAAAAGGTATTTTTTTAGAATGGCGTTGTCCGGTACGTTGTCGTCGGTTACAAGAATTGTATTTATCATATGCTCCACTCCTTTTAAAGGATTTTTAATATGATACGAAAAATGCAAAAATATTTTCTTATTTTGCTGTTCCTGAACTTTTATTGAAAAGATATAAATGGTTTACTATATTTTTATTCTATAATTATCAATAAAAAACCTTTGGGAAATAAAGTTAATTTTGTATTGTAATAAAAATTTAATAATATGTTTATTTGCTTTGATAGGTTTAAATATTAAAAAAAACTATATATAATAGTTCTGTACGGTTTACAGCAATATTATGAAAACGTACTGTAATAATTGCTGTATCCGGGGTGCGGTTTGGAGTCTATCAGAAATTTTGACCTGTAATCTACATCTGAACATGCCGGTGCTGGAAAATTAATTGTAAAAAATGCACTTCATATTTAATTGACGCCGGGCACAATAATATGTTATTTTAACAGGCAGGCATTAGGTAAAAGGGGGGGCCGAATTGTTTGAAAATGAGAAATATCTCCTGGAGAAATCAAAAAAAGGGGATGTTGAAGCTTTTGAATTTCTTGTAAATAAATATCAGAAGAAGGTTTTCAATATTGCGCTCAGGATGATGGGTAATCACGATGATGCAGGCGAATTGGCCCAGGAGGTATTTATTAAGGTGTTTAAATCCATAAAGGGTTTTAAAGAGGAATCGTCGCTTTCTACCTGGATTTACAGGATTGCTACCAACGTTTGCCTTGATGAGATGAGAAAGAGGAAAAAAAGGTGGATTCTTTCGCTTGATGAAGAAATACAATCTGAGGACGGGGAAATACATAGACAGGTTGAAGATAATGCTCCTACACCTGATATTATAGCTGAAAACAATTACACGAAAAGTGTCATAAATAAGGCTATTGAAAAACTCCCGGAAGACTACAGGGTAGTAATTGTCCTGAGGGATTTGCAGGGTTTCAGTTATGAGGAGATATCAAAAATAATTGACAGACCTGAGGGAACAGTTAAATCAAGAATAAACAGGGCCCGTAAAGAGTTAAAAGAAATACTTGTGAAAAACGGGGAACTTTTTAATGTAGATTTCGTCAAAAATAATGAAAGGAGGGCTGCCAATGAAAACGTGTGAAGAAATCAGAGATAATATTTCGCTCTATATTGACAACGAATTGGATGAGAAATCTGTTACAGAATTTGAACAGCATATTGATGAATGCGAAAACTGCAAAAAAGAGCTGGATGAAATAAAAACAGTTGTAGAATTATGCCTGAGCACTTCAGACGAAGAAAACCTTCCTGAAGGGTTTTGTGACAATCTACACGAGAAGCTGGTGTTTGAAAAGGAAAAGATGACGGGAAAAAACAAAGCTATAAGAGTTTTTGGCAAGTATGCCGGAATTTTCTCTTCGGCAGCCGCTGTCCTACTTATTGCTTTTTTGGTATATGGGGTATGGAATAATCAGGGTAAATACAATAACACTATGAAAGATGAAGTTTCTGCTGATTTATCAAATAAATACGCCGGTAGTTACGATAAGAAAGATTTAAAGGAACTGAAAAAGGCTGTGGAGCCCGAAGTACAGGTTGGATCAAGCAGTGAACAACCTCCAAAAGCTGAAACCGGCCGGGCTTCAGTGCAACATGACGGAGAAGGAAAATTGTATGGCTTTGATAAGGAGCCGTCAAAGGAAAATAATAATGAAGTTATTAACTTTGGCCGTAGTATGGGGGATAAAGATATCGCAAATGCAAGTGCATATACCCTCAGTCAGGCAACACCGGCCAAAGCTTCAGATATTTACAGCGATGGGTCGGTAAAAAGGTCAGTAGTATCTGATGTTCAACCAACCCCGAGCAATGATAAAGCTATTGCTATGACTGCTTTAACATCTGTTTCAATACAGAATGTCGGAAATGTAACAATCTACAGTGATAATGCCGATGGGTTAACGGAAGAGGTTAAGAAACTGGCAGCAGGATTTGAGGAACAAAGCGAAGAGGGTATAAATGGCAGTATTAATTTAACGCTTACTTCAAAAGCAGTTGAGATGAAAGTGCTGGCTTCAAGGTATGACGAATTTATTTCCCTTTTAAAGTCAAAGTACGGAAAGGAAAATATTATTGCCGATAATAATAAAATCGAAGATTTTACAAATAAGCTTGAAGAACTGAATAGTTCATTAAGCCAACTCGATAGTGAGATAAATACAGCTGAGAAAAACAGAGCATCATTAGATGAGCTTCAGAGAATGAAGACTCAAAGAGATAATATCATAAGTCAAATTGAGAGTTACAAGGATGCTTCCAAATATGTAAACATATCCTTGGAAATACAGGAGAGATAGCCCATGAAATTTGAAAAGTTGGATAAAGCTTGTATTTGCCGGGAAAAGCCTGCTTTTTAGTGATTTCTTTCCGGAGAAATATTAGCCCTAAAAAATAACAGTTGTTTACGGCTGTTATTTTTTTGTGTACAATATACTTTGTGGATATTTTGCTAAAAAAGAATAGTGTTTTACAATATGTTAGAGGTGAATTTAATGGTTATAAGCGCAGTGGTTGACAGAATAGAAGATGGAAATGCAATACTTTTATCTGAGGGGATAGGTATAGAAATCAGTATTCCGGTTAATTCAATGGATTGTACATATAATAAGGGTGATATGGTATCACTATCCATAGATAATGACATGGTTACTACCGGTTTATCCAGAAAGGCCGACAATGAAAAATAATAAAATAATGATTGTAGACGGAAACAGCATATTGAACAGGGCGTATTACGGACTTCAGGGAAGTAAACTTCTTGCAACAAGCGACGGGCTTTATACCAATGCTGTTTTCGGGTTTATAAATATTTTAAATAAGTATCTTGATGAAGAAAAGCCGGAGTATTTATGTGTGGCTTTTGATCTGAAGGCTCCTACATTCAGGCATAAGGAATTCGAAGCTTATAAAGCTAACAGAAAGGGTATGCCGGGTGAGCTGGCTGTCCAGGTTCCGGTTATAAAAGATGTTCTCGATGCTATGAATATAAAAAGGCTTGAGTACGAAGGCTATGAGGCAGATGATATTTTGGGCGCCGTTTCTCTTTGTGCGGAGGGTAGGGGAATGGATGTAATAATCATTACCGGTGACAGGGATTCTCTCCAGCTCGCTACAAAGACGACGCGTATTAAAATACCTACGACAAAAGCATACAAGACCGAAACCGAGGAATACGACTATGACAGGGTAATTGAAAAGTACGGGGTTACGCCGACACAGTTTATAGATGTCAAAGGCCTTATGGGAGATAAATCCGACAATATTCCGGGTGTACCGGGAATAGGTGAAAAAACTGCCACAGATCTTATTAAAAAATTCGGCAGCATAGAAGCCTTATACGAGAACATTGACCAGGTCGAGAAGGCCGGGGTAAGAGAAAAACTGTCAAACAACAAGGAACTTGCATTTATCAGCAAGAAGCTGGCTACAATTGAGAGGAACATGCCTGATTTGTGCGATATTCAATATATCGACCAACTTGAAAGAAAGGAAATTGATAAGGATAGACTTTATCGGCTTTTTAAACGCCTGGAATTCAAGAGCTTCATTGAGAAGTATAACCTGACTCCCCAAAAGCCTAAATCGGTGCCTGTTTCAAAGCAGGTTGAATGTATTAATGGGATTGAGAAACTTAAAGAAATAAAGAATATGATAAATGAGACACGTGAGCTATCCATATACTGTTTGTTGGACAGGATTGATGACTTTGGAAGTGAGCTTTCGGGCATCGGAATTTCATGGAAAGAGGAAGAGTCGGTATATGTTGATTTAAATGAAGGACTGAACCAAGTCCATTTTATTCAAGAGTTCAAGGAAATATTTGAAGATGCCGGTATTAAAAAGTATGGGCACGACTTGAAGAATTTTATCGTTTATCTTAAGAGAATGGGCGTGAATTTTGACGGACTTGGCTTTGATACTATGATAGGGGCTTATATTTTAAATCCGTCCCGTGAAACATATACAATGTCGGAATTGGCAGAAGAATACCTCGGTATGGAAGTCGGTTCAATCGAGCAGCTTGCGGGGAAAGGGAAAAGCTTTCAGCCCTTCAAGGCTCTTCCGCTTGACCAAATATCCTCTTTAGCAGGTATGTACGCTGAATTAATTCAAAAAATCCGTGCTGTTATTGGGGGGAAGCTTACTGAGAATGCCCAGACCACTCTCTACTATGATATAGAGCTCCCGCTTGTTGAAGTGCTTGCAGATATGGAGTATTGGGGCTTTAAGGTAAATACCGGCGATTTGAAGGAGTTTTCGGTAGAGCTTGAAAGCAGGATAAACCTTCTCATAAATGAGATATACTTTATGGCAGGGGAAGAATTCAATATAAATTCAACGAAGCAGCTTGGTGTTGTTTTATTTGAAAAGCTTAAGCTTCCTGTGGTAAAGAAGACAAAGACAGGTTATTCTACAGATGCCGAAGTGCTTGAACAACTGGCTCCGATGCATGAGATAGTATTGAAAATACTGGATTACAGGCAATTGGTCAAGCTCAAGTCTACCTATGTGGAAGGCCTTATAAATGTGTTGAACCCCAAAACAGGCAGAATTCATTCAAGTTTTAACCAGACTGTTACGGTAACAGGAAGGATCAGCAGTACCGAACCGAATTTACAGAACATACCGGTAAAGCTTGATATGGGCAAGAAAATCAGAAAGGTTTTTGTGCCTGAAAGTGATGAATATGTTCTTTTAGACGGCGATTACTCACAGATTGAGCTGAGGATCCTTGCACATATTACATCCGACCAGAACATGATCTCGGCATTTGAAAATAACGAGGATATACATACCTCAACTGCTTCGAGGGTTTTTAACATTCCAAAGGAAAATGTCACATCTCTTATGAGATCAAGGGCAAAGGCTGTAAACTTCGGGATTGTCTATGGAATCGGCGATTTCAGCCTCTCAAGGGATTTGGGCATAACCAGAAAGGAAGCTAAGAAGTATATTGACGAGTACCTTAATGAATACAGCAGCGTGAAGCAGTATATGCACGATATAGTGGTAAAGGGCAAGGAAGACGGCTTTGTTACAACCCTTTTCAACAGGAGAAGGTATCTGCCCGAGCTTAAGGCGAGTAATTTCAATGTCAGGTCCTTCGGAGAACGTATTGCAATGAATACACCCATACAGGGAAGTGCGGCAGACATAATCAAGATTGCCATGGTCAATGTCTTTAGGGAGTTAAAGAACAGGAGACTAAAGTCCAGATTGATTTTGCAGGTTCATGACGAATTGATTATCGAGGCCCATATTGATGAGAAGGAAGAGGCTGAAGCAATATTGAAGGAAGGTATGGAGAAAGCGGCAGACCTGGCAGTGCGTCTGCAGGTTGATGTAAAGGCCGGGTATAACTGGTTTGAAATAAAGTAAAAGGGTGTTTATCTTGAAAATAATCGGAATAACAGGTCCTATAGGGAGCGGAAAAAGTACTGTTACCGGAATACTGTCGGCTGAATTCGGTGCGAAAATTATAAATGCCGATGAAGTATCAAGGCTTGTGGTGGAAAAAGGCCAACCGGCGTATAATGAAATTATTGCCTGCTTTGGTACGGATATTTTAGATGAGTCAGGCAGATTGAACAGGAAAAAGCTTTCAAACATCGTGTTTCAGGATAGTGAGAAGCTTGAGCTTCTTAATGGCATTACGCATAAATATATAGTTGATAAAATTGCAGAAGAAATCAATAAAGTGAGGGTAGCTAAAGCGGCTGAGCTCATTGGGTTGGAATGCATTATTCCTGTGGAACACGGATTTATGGACGTCGTTGATGAGGTATGGATTGTAACGGCCGATATGGATATCAGGATAAAGAGGATAATGGTAAGGAGCGGCTTATCGCATAAGGAAGCAATTGACAGGATTAATTCCCAGAAATCTGAGGAAGAATACCTAAAAATAGCAAATAGGGTTATATATAATAATGGGAGTCTGCCTTTGCTTAAAGAGAAAATTAAAGCGCTGGTAAATAAAAATATAGGGTGATGATTTTGTCCCGGTCTTTTAAAAAAATTATTATTTCGGTATTAATTACGGCGGTAGTGTGCGCATTGGTTATAAACGGCATTCCTGCAGTGTTAAAGGTAATATATCCAATCAGGTATAAAGAATATGTATTAAAATATTCTGAAATTTATAATGTTGATCCATATCTGGTATTTTCAATGATAAAAGCTGAAAGCAATTTTGATGCCAATGCCTTATCGAACAGGAATGCGAGAGGCTTGATGCAGATTACCGACACAACAGGAAAATGGATAGCCCAGAAGCTAAAGGTAGAGGACTTTACTGTAAGTGACCTGTACGAACCTGAGACAAATATAAAGTTCGGATGCTGGTATATAAATTTTCTGAAATATAGAGAGTTTAAAGATGCCAACGAGGATGAAAACAAAACGGCTCTTATTATAATGTCATATAATGGCGGGAGTAATAATGTAAAAGAGTGGATTAAGAGAAACGGTAGTTACGAATTGACATATGAGCAAATACCTTTTAAAGAAACAAGGAATTATCTGAAAAAGGTAAGGGATTATAATGTTATGTATAAAAAGCTGTACAGGGAGATTATTTAATGTTTGTTGATTAAAGGGCCAATCTTCTATTTGGTCTGTATTTATCAAAATTAATAGGGTTATCTGATTTGGAGCTAGGTTTGTCCTGATAAAAGGATTTATAATTATGAGAAGAACTCTTAAAGCATTCGTCGCAAAACCTTCCTGAAGCTATTGAACGCCCGCATGCCTCGCAGCTTAAAAAGGTATGCTCTTTTTCAACAATCTCAAGCCTGTATTCCCTCAAGTAGTGTTTAATCATGCTAATTGGAACACCAAGTACCGAAACAACTTCGAACACATTAGCTCTAGGGTGAGAAATAAGGTAATCTCTTATTTGGTTAAAATTGAAATCATCTTTTTCTTCACAGCTCGGGCAAATGTCTTTTGCGGTAATGTCCTGGAATAGTTTTTTGCATATAATACAGTTTTTTGCTTCATACATGTTACTCATTCCTTACAAATATATTTTGGCCATTTTCATACTTTAATTATACCTTTTGTAGTGTATAATGTTAATGAACACAGGGTCTCAATTTTGTTATAGGTATTTAGTACTATTGGCGTTATTAAGGTGTTTTAGAAAACGATGAAGGCGCCGGTACTTTAATTTGCTTAAAGAGGGGTTTGATTTGATTGAAAAACAGCACAAAGGGTTTATTGTATCTTATTTTCACTATATTCTTTTTTAGTACATATGAAGTTGTAAGCAAGACTTTGATAGATAAAGTGAATCCATTCCAGATAAATTTTATACGTTTTTTTATAGGCGGGATCATACTGCTGTTTTTTCTTATAATAAAAAAGGATTTGCTGATAAGCTTTAAAGATATGTTGTCGGTGGCTGCCATAGGCATTTTAAATGTTGTGCTCAGTATGAACGTCGTACAACTGGCATTATATGTGCCGGGGTCCAAAGCTTCGGTATCGGCAGTAATATTCAGCAGCAATCCAATTTTTGTTTGTATATTTGCATCTTTTATGGACAATGAAAAACTCAGCTTAAAAAAGATTATAGGTTTACTGATAGGTATTGCAGGGATACTTACAATATTCTTTGAAAAAATGGGCTTCTCTGATTTTAAGAGCCCGGTTTTAGCACTTATTTCGGCTGTCTTGTATGGACTTTACACTGTATTGGGAAGAAAAATATCTGTCAGAATCGGCAGTCTCAAAATGAACGCCTATTCATTCCTGATAGGAAGCCTTGCTCTGCTGCCCGTACTGCTTATCTTTAAAATGCCGGTTTTAAAATTCGATTATTCCGGGATTTGGCAGGTTTTATACTTATCGGTTTTTGTAACAGGCATTGCATATCTTACTTATTTCAAAGGTCTTTCTATTGCGGGTGCGGGTAAGGGGTCACTCGTTTTTTTTATGAAACCTGTACTGGCAAGTGCCATTGCTGTTATATTTTTAAGGGAGCATGTCACATTAAATCTTATTGCAGGGACTTTACTGATTCTATGCGGCATAGGAACGGTTGTTAAATCCAAGACATAGTAGTTCGCAACACATCTTATATTATATAGATAAACAACCTTATAATTCAATTTATCCATTGCTCAAAAAGCGTTAAGGTATCGCTATTTTTCGCAATGGTTATTTTAAGGTATAAAGTTGTTTATCTTTAGTTTCGCTACAAACTACTATATTGAACGCACGAAAGAATTTTCATAAAGAATTGAGCGATCAATGGATCAAAGTATATGATTTTGCGAAAAAATATAATTGGAAATGTAAAAAGTTTTTCGCAAAACATACAGGAAGAGAAATTACATTTCTCTTCCTACTGCC
>JAEZNF010000404.1 GCA_023441845.1 Bacillota bacterium
CCTCAAAACGGCGCAGTATAAATTTTAAAAACCTTACAACGAGGCTTTCCGAAAATACTGCTTCGTGCTTTGAATAAAACCTTCCAAGCATCCTGGGTATAAAATTTATAATCCAGTTGACAGCGATATAAATACCGCTGTACTCCCAAACCCTCGTATAAAAGTCTTTTCTGGCAATAAATTTCAAAATGCCGCTGTTTGAAAAGAGCACTTTGGCCCCTTTAGACAGTCCTCTTAAAAATTTTGCCGTTAAACTGTTTTCATAAGCGGTTTTAAGTTTCTGGTAAATAGTAATAAAAAAGCTTATAATCACACTGTTGTAAATCAAACGGCATTACCCCTTTTTCTTTATGTCATAAATCCTGCACTGGAACATTGATTTACCCACCATCAAATTAGTGGTTCTTCCGATAAAGAAATCAGCGCTTCCAAATGTCACTCCTGCATAGTTTTTGCGGTCTCTAAAAATACCTTTTCCCTCAGCAGTAACTATAACACGTGAATATCCCGCCTTGGTGGACGCCACATACTCTCCCTTATCATTTTGAGCCCATGATATGGACTTATCAATCTTTACATCTGTTACATGTCCGAATTCAACATTTCTCTCTTGGTCCTTGCATAAATCACCGTTTTGTATAGCTTTTGCCGCATACTCGGGAGCATCTTCTACATAAAACATTATTTCAATATTGTCCGAGGCTGTAGGTGCAAAAGGTGTTATTGCAGTGGATTTGGTCATCTTATATCCTACACCTGCAACCACAGCAAGCACAACCAATACTATTAGAGCATCAACAACACTCACTTTTCCGAATAATTTTCCTTTTCCGTCAATAAACATTTTCTGTCTCCATCCTTCCGTATATTGTTTCCGTATTAAAATCCTTACTTCTTTTTACAGCTTTCCCTGTATAAATTATATGTTTCCGATACCATCTTATCAAGACTAAATTTTTCCCTGACCGTTTTAAGGGCATTTGATCTTAATGTCTTCTGGAGTTCCCTGTCTTTCATAACCCTGTCGATCGAACGGGCTAAGCCCTCGGCATCATCGTACTTGACAAGAATTCCGCAGTTGGTTTCGGGATTAATAATATCACCATTTCCCCCCATATCGGTAGCTATTACCGGAAGTCCGCTGGCCAGCACCTCCAGTATGGCAAAGCTCAATGCCTCATGAGCTGAAGAATTGATATACAAATCACTTCCGTAGAACAGGTTCTTTATGTCATTTCTAAAGCCCGTAAATATTATATCATTTTGAAGCCCCAGCCCAGCTGCCTGTTGCTTGCATTCTTCAAGGAAAGGGCCGTCGTTTGCCAGCACACACTTGAATTTGAGATCTGTTATCTTCTTTAATTCCGCTATGGAGTTTATAAGGAATTTGTGGCCCTTGTCGTAAGCAAAACGGGAAGCACACAAAATAACGAAGGTTTCATCGTCAATATTGTATTCCTTCCTCAATGTCGATTGAACCGCCTGACCCCATTGCGAAGGGTCTACGCCGTTAAAAACCACCTTTATCTTTTTACCGTTTACCCCGTTGGATATCATCATATCCTTGCCCTTGTTGCATACCGCAGCAATATTTGCTTGAAGGGGAGTGAGAATCCTGTTAAAGACCCGAAGTATAATATTGTTTTCCAGTATGAAATGGTTTGTATACATGACCTTTGTCTTGGGGTTTAAAAGCCTTGACCATAAAGCAATATAATTTTCCCTCAAATACTGGGTATGAATTAAATCAATCCCATGCTTTTTACACAGTCCGGCAAGCTTAAAAGCAGCTATTATATCAAACGGATTTTTCATTGTTATTCTGAATGTCTCTATACCCATCGACTCCAGTTTTTCAGATAAAAGTCCTTCTTCATTATACGCCATATATGCCTTTATCTCTTTCCCGTTTAATTTCTCAATCACCGACTGTACGTATCTTTCAGTCCCTGCTTTCCCTGCATGGTTTATCAAGTAAAGCACCTTAAGCATCTTTTTGTCACCTGATTTCAACAAATTTTCTATAAAGCTTTGAATAAAGCACTTTGTAATTAAATTTATAAGCGCATTATCCCTTTACAGTTTACTGGTTCCTGTACTTTATAATCCTGGCCGGATTTCCTCCCACAACGGCATATTCCGGCACATCTTTTGTCACAACAGCACCTGCGCCGATTATTGCCCCCTTATGGACAGTAATTCCCGGAAGAATAATAACTCTGGCAGCTATCCAGACATCATCCTCAATTATAACAGGTTTTTTAGGAGCCGTCTGCATATTCATAGGTATGTCCAGTCTGCTGTTTTCATGGTTCTGCGTAAATATCATTACATCGGGCCCCATCATAACATCTTTTCCCAGCTTAAGTGGCCCAGCAATCCTGCAATTTAAGCCTATACCTGTATTATCGCCTACTTCAATATCACTACCCGAACCAAAGAAAGCGCCATGCTCAACATTAAAGTTTTTCCCGGCCTTTTTGAATATCCTTTTACACAAAAAACGCCTTATTTTCTTTGAGCCCAAACTATATGGCACATCTGAACCCGGTAAATGGCGGGCTATAGCATAATATAAAAGCAGACAAACATAATAATTTAACTTGCGCATTTACTACCTCCTGTAGATAGTATTAACACGATTTTTTATCCTCCATTATATGTTTCGCAAAAAACATTTTACATTTCTAATTCTATTTTTTCGCTTTCATCATATACCTTGATCCATTGAACGCACAACACTTTATGAAAATTCTTTCGCGCGTCCAATATAGAATACTTTTAAAGCTTCCTCATCCTAAGAGTCTATGATAATTATTTCATATTGCATACTGCCATATGCCATGAACTACGCCCTTTTTCTAAATACCACAGCTTTGGCCTTATTAAGCATATCAACCGACTCATCAATCTTTAACACATATGTTACAGCAAAGTAAGCTGCTGCCCCAATCGCCGCCGGAGTAAACAGTTTTACACATCTGTCCAGAAACGAAAACCCAAATGTATAATTCGAAAGAAAGCTGTTGATTACCAAAACAAGCAGGAACATTAATCCGCTTGCAGCAGCTACTTTTACAACAAAGACAGCCAGTTTTTTAAGTCCCATGGCTCCTATCCTTCTTCTCAACAAATACAACAGGACGACCCCTCCCGTTAAAGAAGCCAGCGAATATCCAAGCGGTATGCCATACACACCCATAAACCGAGCAAGTATAAGGCTTGCTGCAATATTTACAATCATAATTATAACACCATTGATGGTAGGCCTTATAGTATCCTTTTGTGAATAAAATGCCCTGTCCACTATTTCCTTAATGCCCACACCTGCGATTCCTATAGCATATAAAGCTAGCATTGCCGCTGCCATAGACTCTTCGGTTACACCGATCTTTCCCCATTTAATCAAAACACCTACCAGCTGGTATCTCACCGCTATAAATCCTGCCGTACATGGTATTAAAATATATAAAATAGATCTGAGTGCCTTCATGAGGCTTGTCTTGAAGCCATCCATATCATTTTGGGCAAACAAAGACGTAAACTTGGGAAATATAACAGACGTAAACGAAAAAACAATGGCAAGTATCCCATACAGAATCAAATTTTGAACGTACAGCATGATATGTACCGTATTTTCAAAAGAGCTTGAAAACGACGAATTGAAAAGCATATTGATCTGATAGGCTCCTGTGCCTACCAAAACCGCCGGGACAAGCTTTAGTGCACTTATTACATCTGTATTTTTAAGGCTCAGAGAAGGACGATACTTATACTC